>JBBILC010000031.1:0-40020 GCA_037445115.1 Coleofasciculaceae cyanobacterium bin_20 | reverse complement strand
AAAAAATCTAAAATCTAAAATCTCACCATGCCCGCCCTCCTCTCCCCCCTGCCCCAATTTCCCCTAACCGCGATCGTCGGTCAGGAAGCCATCAAACTGGCGCTCCTCCTAGCTGCGATCGATCCGGGCCTAGGCGGGGTCGTGATTGCCGGTCGGCGGGGGACGGCCAAATCCGTGATGGCGCGGGCGCTCCATACCCTGTTGCCGCCGATCGAAGTCGTCAAGGACTCCTACTGGAATGCGTCGGTAGCTGAATGGCAGGCTGAAACCGGGGCTAAACCCGTCCCCCCCCCCACGGAAATCATTCCCGCCCCCTTTGTGCAAGTGCCTCTGGGGGTCACCGAGGACCGGCTGCTCGGGTCTGTCGATGTGGCCCAGTCGATTAAGCAAGGGGAAGCCGTGTTCCAGGCGGGCCTGCTGGCCGAGGCCCATCGCGGCGTGTTGTATCTCGACGAAATCAACCTACTGGATGACCAAATTGCGAATTTATTGCTGAATGCCCTTACGGAAGGTCGCAACGTGATTGAACGGGAAGGCATCAGTGTCGATCACCCCTGCCGATCGCTCCTCATTGCCACCTACAACCCAGAGGAAGGGCCACTCCGGGAGCATTTGCTCGATCGCATTGCGATCGCCCTCTCTGCTGATGGGGTCTTAGGTTTGGATCAACGGGTGCAGGCGGTTGAACAAGCCCTAGACTATGCCACTTCCCCCCAGGCGTTTCTCCAGCACTATACGGATGATCTGGAGGATCTGAAAACCCAAATTATTCTGGCGCGGGAATGGCTCAAGGACGTGACCATTAGCCGCGAGCAGATTGGGTATCTGGTGACGGAAGCCGTGCGGGGCCGGGTGCAGGGTCACCGAGCCGAACTGTTTGCTGTGCGCGTGGCTAGGGCACACGCCGCCCTCGAAGGTCGCAATCGGGTGGAAGCGGAAGACCTCCGTTGCGCCGTGGAGTTGGTTATCATTCCTAGGGCAACGGTGATCGAAACCCCGCCGGAACCCCCACCGCCGCCACCGCCACCGCCGGAGGATTTGGATGACAGCGATCGCGATCAGGAGGAGCAGCAAGACGAGAATCCTGACGAACCAGAGGATCAGGAGTCGTTGGACATTCCCGAAGAGTTTGTCTTTGATCCGGAAGGGGTGGTTCTCGATCCCAGTGTGTTGTATTTTGCTCAACAAGCCTATCGCCGGGGCAAGTCCGGTAGCCGCAGCCTGATCTTTTCCCAGGATCGGGGCCGTTATGTCAAACCCGTGTTGCCCAAGGGGAATACCCTGCGTATTGCCGTTGATGCTACCCTGCGGGCCGCTGCCCCCTATCAAAAAGCGCGGCGTGCCCGTCAGGCCCAGCGCCAGGGGAATGGCACGACCCAGCGGCGGGTGTTTATCGAGTCTGGGGATGTGCGGGCGAAACGGCTGGCCCGGAAGGCGGGTGCCCTGGTAGTCTTTGTCGTCGATGCGTCGGGATCGATGGCGCTGAACCGGATGCAGTCGGCCAAGGGTGCCGTCCTGCAACTCTTGACGGAAGCCTACCAGAACCGGGATCAGGTTTCCCTAATTCCCTTCCGGGGCGAACAGGCGGAGGTCTTGCTGCCCCCGACGCGATCGATTACCACGGCCCGTCGTCGCCTCGAACGGATGCCCTGCGGGGGAGGATCGCCCTTAGCCCACGGTCTGACCCAAGCGGTGCGGGTGGGTCTTAATGCACAAAAATCGGGGGACATTGGTCAGGTGGTGATCGTGGCGATTACCGATGGTCGGGGTAATATTCCCCTCGCCCGATCGCTGGGAGAGCCGATCCTGGACGATGAAAAACCCAATATTAAGGAAGAACTCCTGGAAATCGCGGCGAAAATCCGGGCGCTGGGCCTACAACTACTGGTGATTGACACGGAAAATAAATTTGTTTCAACCGGCTTTGCTAAGGAACTCGCCCAAACTGCTGGGGGTAAATACTATCACCTGCCCAAGGCGACGGATCAGGCGATCGCCGCAATGGCACGGGGCGCGATCGCAGATCTGCGTAGCTAGTGAGTCGGGCAAACTGCTCTGATTGAATTGGCTCTCGCTGTAGATCTCGCTGTAGATAAAAGCTTGCTTAGAGCCAGTGACAAAATTTCTGAAAATCCCTAAAAACCTTTTGGAAGATTTTCTAAAGATCGTTCTCATGCACCCTAAAGAGATCATTAGCAATAGGCACTAATATCTTCACCACATTCATCGGCTAAATAGCAGAGTGCCCGGAAGCGTAGCGCGATTAATTCATCGTAAAGAGGATTGAATTTGCACAGGGGAGGGATGTGCAGCAGGGTTCGTCCGAAAATCTTGACATCCCGTTCAAAGGGACACTGGGAAGGAATCAAACGACACAATTTATGGGCCTGTTGAGCATTGCAAACGCGCACCCGATCGAGCCAGGAACGCAAAGGTTTCAAGAGATCGACCGATGACTTGCTGACGCTAGCCGTAGCCGGGATTGCGATCGCCGAGGCAATAGGCCAATGTACCCCACTCCAACGAATAATGCCTTGGGTTTGGGCGGCAGGTTCAGTTGGGATACTCATGACAAGAACTCCTTATTTCCAGATACGCTCAGGCGGTAGAGAGCGGGGGCGACGATCGCCAACCTGTTATGCCAGACGCGATCGTAGTTTGTTCAGTTCCTTTTTCAACTCTGCCATCTCAACATCAGTAGACTATAAAGTTCAGGGCTAGTTTTATAAATTTTCAGTTGAGAAATAACAGAGTCAACATTGATCATCTCTACCCTTTCAGGGTGCCCTGAATTCGGGTGGCTTGCTGTGAGTATCATCACTGAACTTTTGTAACGTGATCACCCTGATCTGGTGAGTTCTACGGAAAGGGCGTGCCTGGTTGGGACCTGAGTTCGATAACCAGGCGATTGCCAAAGTTGAGATATGGGTGCGTTGGCGACTAAAGTCGTCACTACAAACTGAGCGGGTCTGATCAAACGGTCAGATCGACATTAGGTGTCTGTGCTAGCGGCAAGATCCCGTTCCCATAGTCGATTGAGGGGATAGTAAACGACGGGTGCCCACAGGCTACTGAGGATGGCGGAACTCAGGGCAACCCGCTGATGATGCGTCCAAATCTCACCCAGGGTGTAATAACTGTGCTCAAGCTCCTGGGGGGATGGGGTTGACACGGCAGGAGCAGCGGTTAATAGCCCCTCACTGAGCCATTCCGGCTGACTGGGCAGCAGGTGGTGGAGGCAAAATTGCAGCGCTACAACGGTTTCCGCCACGATGGCCATGCCAAAGACAATCAAGGCCACTGAGATAAAGTCTTCTTGAATATACTTCTGCTTCTGTAGGCGAGCCGTTAGGACCCCCACCGCCACCAGGCTGAGGACATGGGTCGGGTTAGGGCTACTCAGGCCATCCTGAATTAACCCCAACACTAGACCCGCCAGGGCACCTTGCCAGAGCGATCGCTTGACGCTCCAGGCCACCACCCAAATCAGTGGCCAGTTAGGACCGACGCCTGCCAAACTCATACCGGGCAAACGGATAAATAAAAGGACACAGCATAACAGTGCCGATCCACCCGTGAGCAACCAACCCAGAAGCAACTGGGTGCGGGGATGCCAATACCAGGAGGGAAGCTGCACGGGCCTAGAGGTTTGCATTCAGGATCAGCAGAGGGGGGGTTAAGGGGTACTCGGATCAGTTAAGAGAGGGGGATTGCTGGTATCGTCAGGGTCGAAGCGGTTGGTGGATTCGTTCGTGTTGGGAATCTCTAGAACGGCACTGGGCTTGTTATTGGCGTATAGAATGGCCCACTCCAGGTTTTGGATCGGCGCAGAGAGTTTGACGATCGCCGCTGGTACAGGGCTACGACTCAGGTCCACCGATTCAATTTGCCCGATCGGTAAGCCCGCCGGATAAAGCTGGCTAAAGGCAGATGTGGCCACCCGATCGCCCGGTTTGACATCGGGAACCTTATCAAAAAACTCAATCACCGCGCGATCGCTATCCTGCCCCCGCATAAACCCCATCGCCCGACTACGGCTAATCGTAACCCCCACACGACTGGTGGGATCACTCACGAGGAGGACACGGCTGGTATTTGGTGTGACCGCAATGACCCGACCCACCAAACCACCAATCCCCAATACCACGTCCCCCGCCTTGACCTGTTGGCTACTCCCCCGCCCCAAGGTAATGTGGTGCCACCAGTCATCCGCACTGCGACCAATGACGGGCGCTTTGATCCCAGGTTGGGGTTGCTCGGCGCTGTAGTCAATCAGTTTTTGGAGTTTCTGGTTTTGTTGCTCCAGTTCCACCAGCCGCCCTTGCAATTCCAGGATGCGAGCATTGACTAGGGCCTCTTCAGAAATGGGCTGGGTATGGAAGGGACGGCTGATCCAACTATACAGTTCGACCAGGACAGCCCCTTGGGTTTGCCGGAGGTACCAACCGCCTCCCAGAACGCCCACAATGAGGACCAACTGAACCCCATATCGTTCCCACCAGCGGCGAAAGCTATACATCATCATCGTTCGTGCGCCCTCTGCAATGCATCGTGACTCTGGTATTCGTCAGTGTCATGGGTCCAACTGCTAGTCAGCAGGGCGGGTTCATCAGTCTTACCCGTTACTGGCAAGCTCTCGGTGCAACCCGCCCCTAGACAAACCTCTTTCTAGACCGTTACCTAAGCGTTGAACCTGGATACTGAGCGTCAATAACACCAGCTTTTACAGTCAGAGAAACTAACGCGAACGGCCACTGAAGACGCGCTCCAGTTGTTTAAAGTTTTCCAGGACGCGCCCAGTCCCCAGTACCACACAACTCAGGGGATCAGCCGCCACGTGGGTGACAATCCCAGTCTCATGGCTGATCAGGGTATCCAGACCCTTGAGCAAGGCACCGCCCCCCGCCAGCATGATGCCGCGATCGATAATATCCGCTGCCAGTTCCGGAGGGGTTCGTTCCAGGGTACGCTTGACGGCTTCGATAATCACCGAAAGGGGTTCCGACATACTTTCGCGGATTTCCGGCCCCTTGATCGTCACTGTTCGCGGCAGGCCAGACAGCAGGTGGAGGCCCCGCACTTCCATCGTCGCCCCGTCTGTGTCGGTGGTGGGATAGGCAGAGCCAATCTGAATCTTGATTTCTTCTGAGGTGCGTTCCCCAACTACCAGGTTGTGCACCTTCTTCATGTACTGGGTGATGGCTTCGCTGAGTTCATCGCCCGCCACCCGCACAGACTCGCTGAGCACAATCCCTTGCAAGCTCAGAACTGCTACTTCCGTCGTCCCGCCCCCAATGTCAATAATCATGTTTCCCGTGGGTTCAGCAACCGGCAAACCTGCCCCGATCGCTGCTGCTACGGGTTCATCAATCAGGTACACATCCCTAGCCCCGGCTTGGGCTGCCGCTTCCATCACGGCTCGACGCTCGACGCCCGTAACCCCACTGGGAATGCCAATGACAATGCGGGGGGAAACCAGGGTGCGGCCTTCGTGGACACGGCGGATAAAGTGTTTGAGCATTAGCTCAGCGGTGTCGAAGTCAGCGATCACACCATCCCGCAGGGGGCGCAGGGCGGTGATATTACCGGGTGTCCGACCGAGCATTTTCTTGGCATCCTCCCCAACCGCCAGGGGGACTTTAGTATCCTGATCGATCGCAACGACGGATGGCTCTTGCAGGACAATACCTTTACCGGACACGTAGACCAGCGTATTGGCAGTACCCAGGTCAATGCCCATATCCCGTGACAGTGAAAAACGGCTGAAGAAACCCACCAGTGTCTATGCCCCCAAGCTATAGATGTACGTTCGGACGGTCCCAAGACGAGAGAATCGATGAAAATTTTATAATGTTTTCCACTGGGAGTCTAGTCAGAAAGACTTATTGACTTTTTGGGATGACCAATGCTTAAGCTAATCTTATCCCACTCCCGTGGCAGTTCCCATCTTGCAAGTTTACAGTGGATGATCCAACTGCTGAACCTGCTAGTCAGGACAATTTTAAAGCTTTGAGAACGGGTGATGATGATTCAGGAAGTGGGCACTCTGTGCAGGGGGCAATTGGGTATAGCTTCACTGCTGGCGGGTTGCCATACGCTTTAGCGGCATAGTTAAATGAATACCAATATCGTACATTTGTATTGTACTGTATTCAATCCTTGATGCTTGGAGAGTTATGAGCCTGAATTCGGTAACATTGGTTGGCAATGTCGGGATGGACCCGGATATTAAGTACTTCGAGTCTGGGGCGGTTAAGTGTAGCCTCACATTGGCGGTCAAGCGTTTCTCCCGCAATGCGGAGGAACCCGACTGGTTTAATTTGGAGCTATGGGGAAAGAATGCTGAACTTGCCGCCAATTACGTGCGTAAGGGCAGTCAAATTGGGGTGACTGGAGCCTTGAAGTTCGAGTACTGGCAAGACCGGGCGACGGGTGCCAATCGCTCAAAGCCAGTAGTTGCGGTCGATCGCCTTGAACTACTCGGCTCCAAGCGAGACGGTGAAGCGGGTTCGATGTCTAATTATGGCAACGATGAGTTTTAAGCCCCGATCGCGGCTTTAGATCAGGCGCTCCACCGCTGGTTGGACTTGGCCTACACCTTTTCCTGGGCAGGGGGGGTGACGCCACGCTTAATTAACCCGGCTTCGAGCGATCGCAGGAGTTCAAAATCGGGTTCGGGTAATTGGGCGCTCTCTGGTCCGAGGGCGGGGTTCTTTTCTAAAAAGGCGAAGGCTTGGCGGAATTGGCGGGGATTCGCTTTAATGGGAGCCTCGAAATGACAGGGGATAATCGACTCAAACTGCCATTGCTGAACGCGATCGGCCCAGGCAATCACTTGTTGCGGTGCCCGGTTCAAAATCAAGGTTTGCAAAATCGGGGCGACAAAGGGACGCCCTTCGCCCCACAGGGCCGCAAACGATCGCCCCCAGTCTGATCGCCAGCGAAAGGGGAAGAGGCCAAAATAGGCTTGGCGGGAGCGATCGGGGGCCGTCCCAGCCGCACGAAACGCTTCCCCCCAGGGAATCACTTGCAGGGCACTGGGCCGGAAATAGAGGGCAAATAGGACAATTCGCTGCCAGCCCTTGCGCCGGGATGCTTCACTATCAGGGACCTCCTCTGCCCCCGTCTCCCTGGCATGAAACAGGAGGGGATAGGGATCTAGCTGGACGATCGCGGGGGGGCGTTCCCCGACGGCGACAATGGTATCGGTGAGCAGGAGAGTGCGCGATCGGCGATGGAAGAGGGCGACCTCCCCAAAAGGCCCCAAACCCAGGTTAATGGGTCCCAGGATTTCATAGTCAAACTCATCGCCAAAGGGCGTCTGGCCACTATCCGCCGGTAATACCTGGGTTCGGTTCGCCGGGAGTCCTAGCCAACTGAGGGGCAAATTGAGGGGGAAGCTCCACTGGTTTGGGGCCACCCATACTTGAGCCGTGGGGAAACAGCGGGCAAAGGGACCCATAAACACCTTATGCTCTAACCCGGAAACCGTGGGCAACAGGATGTACTGCACGGGACCGTGGGCCGCTTCCAACTCGCGCAGGAGGGCGATGCATTCCCGTGTGGGCGCGATCGGGGCATATACCAGCAATCCCCCCGCCGCCAATTTAATCACCGTCATCCGAATGGGCACCACGACGTAGAAAATGCCCTGCACCTGTTCAAAGGTCCACACCTGATCGGCGAGGATCTCCCGGCGGAGGGTGGCCCGTTGACCGTAGGGGTAGAGGGGCACGATCGGCCAAAATGGCCATGCCCGATCTCGTGCTGATGTTTGCCCGCCCATAAGTGACGTTCCAATTGCGTGATGCGTCTGACTAGGATGCTTTTTTCTAGTGTTGCATGGTACGCCTTCCTGGCTAGCGGTGGGGATCAGATCTCAGATCGCTGCGCGATGCCTAGCTGTGTGGATCACAGGAAAACTCACCTCCGTCGCTGTCCCTTCGTTAATCCCAAACATCCTTTCTCCCTAACGCATCTCCCTAACGCAAACGGGTGAGATCGCCATCCTGGCTATCATAGGAGGTGAGAGCGGGGGCAGTGGATTCAAACTGGGGGATGAGAGCCATGACCGTTACGATCGCCAAATGGACACTTGACCAGTATCACCAGATGATTGAATCTGGCATTTTGGCGGGACAACGGGTTGAGTTATTGAATGGGAAAGTGATTGAGTTGGCGACCGAGGGACTGGAACACGCCCAACTCAGCACCGACGCTGCCGACTATTTACGATCTTTGTTAGGGACGCAAGCCCTGGTGCGGGATGGCAAGCCGATCACTTTGCCCACCAGCCAGTCTGAACCCCAGCCCGATTTAACAATTGCGGAACCCCTGCGCGAGGTGTATCGGACCCAGCACCATCCTTATCCAGAAAATATCTTTTGGGTCATCGAGTATGCCGACAGCAGCCTAGGGAAAGATCTAGGCGTCAAGCGGCAAGCCTATGCCAGCGCGGGAATTCGCGAGTATTGGGTGGTGAACTTGCCGCAGCGCGTGATCACGGTTCTGCGCGATCCGCAGCCGGGGGACTATGGGTCGGAAATGACCGTGCGTGAGGGCCATATTTATCCGATCGCCTTTCCAGACGTGGCAGTGGCCGTCCAACGATTACTGGTCGGGTAGGACTCCCTTAGAATGGAATTTCGCGTTCGCGTCGCGTCTCCGCCGGAGAATCGCACTTCTTCTATGGCTAACCCTTCCTCCCCGCAACCGCCCCTAGAGCCTCCCTCTACGTCTAGCTCGTCGCCCGAAGCAAGGCACTGGTCCCAACGGTTCGCAGCGTTTTGGGATAATCGCGCCCTGCGTTTGCCCCAGTGGTTGCCCTTAGATCAGGTTTGGCAGTGGTTCAGTGTGGACGAAGTCCAGGTCCAGGAAATTCTCGCGACGGTGCGCTCGCAACTCCCCACCACGGAAAGCTGGCTGATTGGCAAACCCCAGGCTGGGAAAAGCTCGATCGTGCGCGGTCTCACGGGCGTTTCAGCGGAAATCGTCGGTCAAGGCTTTCGGCCCCATACGCAATATACCCAGCGCTATGCCTATCCCTCGGAAGATCTGCCCCTGCTGATCTTCACCGATACGGTGGGCTTGGGCGATATCAACCAGGATACGGAAAGTTTGATTCAAGCCTTGCTCCAGGATTTGACGAGCGATCGTCAACGGGCGAGGGTGCTCATCCTGACGGTGAAAATTAACGACTTTGCGATCGACACCCTGCGCCAAATTGCCCAACGCCTGCGCCAAGCCTGCCCCGATCTTCCCTGCCTGTTAGCCGTCACCTGTTTGCATGAGGTTTACCCGGCTGAGGTGACGGATCATCCGCCCTATCCGCCGACCTTCCCGGAACTCGATCGCGCCTTCCAAGCGTTGCAAAATAATTTTGCTCTCCTCTACGATCGCGCTGTATTGCTCGACTTTACCCTCGAAGAAGACGGCTATACCCCCGTGTTTTATGGCCAGGAAGCCCTTCTTGCTGCATTAGCGGATCTCCTGCCCGAAGCCGAATCCCGTGCCATTTATCAACTGCTGGATGAAGTCGGCGGCAGTCAAATCAGCAACCTTTACCGCGATGTGGGACGGCGGTACATCATGGCCTTCGCGATCGCGGCAGCTACCGTGGCGGCAGTCCCCTTACCCTTTGCCACCATGCCTGTGCTGACGGCGTTGCAAGTTTCAATGGTGGGCTTACTGGGAAATCTCTATGGTCAAACGCTGAACCCATCCCAGGCGGGGGGCGTCGTGAGCGCGATCGCGGGGGGGTTCGTGGCCCAGATGATCGGGCGCGAGTTGATTAAATTCATCCCCGGCTTGGGCAGCGTCGTTGCCGCCTCCTGGGCAGCGGCCTATACCTGGGCCTTGGGCGAAGGGGCCTGCGTCTACTTTGGGGATCTTATGGGCGGGAAAAAGCCTGATCCTAAACGCATCCAAGCCGCTATGCAGGAGGCGTTCCAAGCTGCCAAAGTCCAATTTCAGAATCGTGAGAGGCTCCAGTAGATCACAAATCGAACGTGGGCTAGCCGTCCCGGCTGTCATGGCCAACGCACACTGCCTCCCGGCTGTCACTTGGGAGGCGTGATCAGGGTTGGCTTTGTCAGCATTACGCCTAAATTGGGGTACCTTACAAACATCGTCATAAACATCGTCTCTGGGACTGGTGCGGTATGGATGTGAAAAATGCGGAGCTTCTCGAAAAAATGCGGCAGCAGTTTGAAACCGCGCCCTATCCCAAAGTTCCCCCGGAACAGTCGCCCAAAGATGACATCAATGCGCTTTATATCCACAATTTTCTGACGCCCTATTATTTGCGCAATCAGCAATTCATTGAGCCAGAGGGGACAGTGATTCTGGATGCGGGCTGTGGTAGTGGCTATAAATCCCTCATCCTGGCCCATGCCAATCCCGGTGCGCGGATTGTGGGGATTGACATTTCCGAGAAATCCGTAGATTTAGCCAAACAGCGCTTAGCCTACCACGGTTTCACCAATACGGAATGCTATACCCTGGCCCTGGAAGATTTACCCAGTTTGGGTTTGGAATTTGACTATATCAATTGTGATGAAGTCCTCTACCTAGTGCCCGACCCCACGACAGCCCTCCAGGCCATGCGATCGGTCCTGAAACCCAAGGGAATTATCCGCACGAATCTACATAACCTCTATCAACGTCGCAGCGTTTTTAGTGCCCAGGAGTTATTTACAATCTTGGGGCTAATGGATGCGCCCGCTGAGGAATTAGAGATTGAACTGATTCGATCATTTTTTGAAGCACTGCATGATTCAGTTTGGTTGAAAGGAACGTGTGGTGCGGCCCTCCAAGATGAGGAAAGGATGCGGGCTAACCTACTTCTCCAAGGGGATAAGGGGTTTACGATTCCCCAAACTTTTACCATGCTGGAGGACGCAGGACTGGAGTTCATTAGCATGGTCTATTGGCGACAATGGCAGCTTCTAGACCTATTTAAAGATCGCAATAATCTGCCGACGCTCTTGGGCTTAAGCTTTCCGGACATCCCGATCGCCACCCAACTGCATCTCTATGAACTCATGCAACCCGTCCACCGCCTGATTGATTTCTGGTGTGGCCACGCAGGACAAACCCCCGAACCCGTGGATCTTGCCAACTGGACTCCCGATGAGTGGCGACAGGTTCGCGTCCACCTCCATCCCCAACTGAAGCACGAGAATGTCAAAGCTGCCCTGCTGGCTTGCATCGCTGGGGAAAAGCCCTTTATTTTGAATCAGCATCTCGTCGTACCCACGACCCCCACTAGCGATCTGCGTCTGGAACGGAACATGGCGGCTTGCCTGTTGCCCCTGTGGGAAGAAGGACCCCAAACCGTGCCCGGTTTGGTCGATCGCTGGCTGAAGATCAACCCCGTTAACCTGATGACCCTGGAACCCCTAGACGAGGCGACAGCCCTCGCAGATCTGTGCCAGAACCTCAAACGCTTGGAGGTGTTTCTCTACGTCTTACTGGAAAAGCAGGCGGGTTAACCGGGGTTTGGGTTTAATCGTCGCAGTAGCACATCAATGGAAGGTGGGATAGCCGTCTTGGCTGTCGCAGGGGCACATCAATGGAAGGTGGGATAGCCGTCTCGGCTGTCGCAGGGGCAGGGGCAGGTAGGATGCCTACCCCACAATTGTTTTTCGCAGGATGCCGACCCTACAATTATTTTTCGTTTGCGTGGGGCCGATAAACTATCCCGATCCCAGGTGAATCGTGGTACCCCTAACCGGGCGGCCATTGCATGGGACGGCCACCGAGGATATGCAAATGCAGGTGGTAGACGGTTTGGCCGCCATCAGGTCCGGTGTTAATCACAATGCGATAGCCGTTGCTCAACCCCACTTGATCCGCAACCCGCTTCGCGGTTAGCAACAGGTGGCCCATAAGGGCGTGGTCCTGGGACTCGGCATCGGCCAGTTGGGCGATCGCTTTTTTGGGAATGACCAGGATGTGAACCGGGGCCTGGGGGTGAATGTCCTTGAATGCCAAACAGAGTTCGTCTTCGTAGATAATCTCGGCGGGAATTTCCCGGCGAATAATTTTGCCAAAAATTGTGTCGGCTGCATCACTCATGGCCAGTCTCCGGACAACCCATCTCCGAATCATCATACCGTAGCCCCGATCGCACCTGAATAGCCAAGACGCGGTGCAACGCCACCCGCACCTCAAGGCTTAGCGGGGTCGCAGCAACGATTGGGGAGACAGCGGCAAGCCCACCTGAGCGGTATACAGACAGAACAGGGCGATCAGGGCTGATAGTATAACGATCCCTCGTACTAAGGCCGCGTTGGGGGAGGGGGCGATCGTTTCCCGGACAAGAATGGAGGTTGATGAACCAAGAATGTAACTAACGCAAAGGATCAGGAAAGTGTGATTCTCCCAGACACTCCAAGCCAACAGGGCCAAGAGAGACAGGCTCAGCATGATTAGCTCCACAAAGCGGGGCGGATCTTGCCGGCTGGCGATCGCCACTGCCCGCAGGCAGGACTGAAATTGGCGCAGCGATCGTCGGGTAATGGGGTCTACAGGGTTGGTCATAGCCTTGCTTACATCTTAAGTTTTGATCTTAATCGGTTCTTTCCGCGAATTGCCCTACAGTGGATAATTGTCCTTTATCCAAAAATGCGCGATACGCCAGATGCGTCGCGAAGCTATCGCCCTATGAGCAGAACGCACCGTTGGCCCCGCTGGGGCTTCTTGGCCCTCATTGGTCTGGCCTTAAGTTGGTTAATCAGTTGCAGCAGTCCGACTCCCTCTAACCCCAATGCAACAACCGGTGAGGCAGGCCCCGCCGAAATTGAATTTTGGACGATGCAACTCCAGCCCAAGTTCACCGACTACTTCAACCAACTCATTGCCGAGTTTGAGCAGGCCAATCCCACAGTTAAAGTGCGCTGGGTCGATGTGCCTTGGGCGGCAATGGAAAGCAAAATCCTGACGGCAGTCTCGGCTAACACGGCTCCCGATGTGGTCAACCTCAACCCTAGCTTCGCTTCCCAACTAGCCGGTCAGGGAGCATGGCTCACCCTCGACGATCGCCTCACGGCTGAGCAAAAGGCGTTGTATTTACCGAATATCTGGCAAGCCAGCACCCTCAACGGCGAAAGCTTTGGCCTCCCCTGGTACCTCACCACGCGCATTGCGATCTACAACACGGACCTCTTCCAGCAAGCGGGCCTCAGCCAAGCCCCTGCGACCTACGAGGAACTGGCGGTGGCGGCACGTCAAATTCGCGATCGGACGGGGAAATATGCCTTCTTTGTCACCTTTGCTCCCGACGATTCTGCCGAGGTGCTAGAGTCCCTGGTGCAAATGGGCGTGGATCTGGTGGATGACCAGGGGAAGGCGGCGTTTAATACCGACAAGGGTAAAGCTGCCTTCCAATATTGGGTCGATCTCTACCAAGACGGCCTGTTGCCCAGGGAAGTTTTAACCCAGGGGCATCGGCGGGCGATCGAACTCTACCAGGCGGGGGAAACGGCGATCCTGTCATCGGGACCGGAGTTCCTGAGTACGATCGCCACTAACGCGCCGAGAATTGCCGAGGTGTCCGATGTCGCGCCCCAAATTTCCGGGGAAACGGGGAAAAAGAATGTGGCTGTTATGAACCTGGTGATTCCGCGCCAGACCGATCAACCGGATGCCGCCCTCAACTTTGCCCTGTTCGTGACCAATGACGCGAACCAACTCGCCTTTGCCCAGGCCGCCAATGTGTTGCCCTCTACCCAGCAAGCCCTCGCCGATCGCTATGCAGAAAACCAGGCCGCAGCCGCCAACTCGTCCCTAGAAAGGGCACGGGCCGTCAGTGCTGAGCAAATGCAAACGGCAGAGGTTCTGGTTCCCGCTATGAAGGATGTTAGCGTGTTGCAAAAAATCATCTACGACAATCTGCAAGCGGCCATGCTGGGCGAGAAGACCGTTGAGGCCGCTGTCAATGATGCGGCAACCGCCTGGAATCAGCGGTCCTAGCCGCCGCCCCCTAAGGTTGAGGCTGACCGCAACTACCCACAACAACGATTGGCCCGTTCAACAAGCCCTGCTAAGTATGTAGTGACGACTTTAGTCGCCAGCCATATCTGGACTTTTCAGGTAGCGGCTGCGTGGGCCAAATCAACATCGCAGCAATACAGCACTTCCATACTTGGCGAGGTACAGACAAGGGGCTTAAGCCCCTTGTTCGCAAGGCTTGACAGTACTTCATTAGAGAGGGAACGGCTGTAGGGGAGACCATTACACATGTTCCTGGGCTGTAGCCCGATCGCAATATCGCCGATCACAATACGCAGCCCAGGCCATTCCCGACAATCCGGCCAGGGAACCTGACAGCAGGGCGGAGGTTCCCCAGCCCATTGGTCCCAGCCAGTCCGTTACCTCACAGGCCAGGGCCATACTCGCCCTAGCCACCGCATAGGCTGTGCCCACTGCCGCCACACTCACCAGACCAATTTCCACTAACATCTCCAGCAATGCCTTGTGGGAGAGGTCTTCTTCAAAGTAAATCTTCCAGATTGAAGCGTACATGAGAATATCGGCTGCCGTCAGCAGCAGTTGCTTGGGGGTCTCGGCACAGGGGGTAGGTGTGGCTGCGGCTGTCCCCCCGCTGGCAGCACAGCCCACGATCGCCAACACGGCTTCCAATCGCTTTTTTCCTAACGTGTTCACCATACGAACTCTTGACTCACTGTAATGCCTTGGGCTATTGCTTTGGGGGAAGGGGAAGGGGGAACCCATCCCCCTCGCCATCCAAGTCCTGTCCCTCCCATGCTAAAGGGTATGCAGTCAATTAGGGGATAGCCCCGCCAGGAAGCCGGTGGGGATGAGTCGCTGGGGAGACCCCCATTAGGTTAGGGTTCAGTGGGAGATAGGGGTGTTTCTAAGGTTAGCTCTAGCAGTTTGAGATCTAACCACCGACCAAACTTATAGCCCACTTGCCGAAGATGACCGACTTCGACAAACCCAAAATGGGCATGGAGGCGCAAACTGGCCTCATTCGTCGCATCGATCGCAGCGATCATGACATGCATATCCAGTTGTTTGGCCGCCATAATCAACGCCGCCAGCAAACGCTGGCCAATCCCCTGCCCTCGGTAGTCAGCCGCCACGTAGACTGAATTTTCTACCGTATATTTATAGGCTGCCCAGGCCCGAAAGGGTCCCAAACTACTGAAACCGACCACGCGATCGTCTACCACAGCCACCAATACCGGGAAGTGGTGCGCAACTTTCTGGGCATACCAGGCTTGCCGCATTTCCAGGGTTTGGGGGGTGTAGTCGTAGGCTGCGGTGGTATTGAGAATTGCGTCGTTGTAAATATCGAGAATGGCAGGGAGATCAGCCTCAGATGCGTGGCGAATCGTAATCGTACCGATGAACCGGGATTGGGTCTGCATGAATGGCGGCCCTGGGGATGGTGGCAAGTCGCCAGAAAGGCTTGGTTCCATTCCTTACCATTGGTGGGGGTACATTTTCCGTATCGGGTTAGGCAAAATCCACCCAGGGCGATCGCTTAGGGAATCGGCTCTAGCACCTGTACCATAATCACCTGCCCCGGTTGAATTGTGGCTGGATGGGGAGCCACTGCATAGGTTCCCGCCAGTCCCATTGCCGCCCCCGCCAACAAACCTACCCCGGTAAAGCCGGTCAAAACCATCCCCGCCGCCGCCGCGATCCCTGAATTGCGCCAGAGTTTTTGCTGGGGAACCGCGCGATCGCCCTGCATCGATAGGGATGTAGCGGCTAATAATTGGGAAGTCCCATTCACCTCGATCGCCTGGGTGATAAAGCGGCTCCCGTCCCGTCCTGACTCAAACCGTCCCAGCACCCGACTGCCGGCGGGGGCCAAAAGGTTGCCACGACTATCCATGAGGTTTTCCTGGAGCAGCAAGACCTCCGGATGGGGCACGCCATTTTGGAGGGCTAGGGGAACTTGGCCGGGATAAACCAACGGCACCCAAGTCCCGACAGCTAATCGATTCGGACTGGCGGGGGCCTGCCATGCCAATTGTTGGGGCGGGGCGGCTCCCGTCGCCAGGGATTGGGGTGGTTTCCCCGTGGGTAGGGGTTGGCCAAACTGAATATGGTTGCCGGACGGGGCGGTGCTCATTGGGGGCATGGGTGCGGGCATGGGTGCGGGTGATTGCCAACTTGCCGCTGGTGGCAGGGGGACCGTGGGCGCTGGGGTGACACTGGGGGCGGGTAGCACGGGCACCGTCGTGACGCCCAGGGAAGGGGGTGGAGTAGGGGTGGGGAGGGGGGCCGGCATGGCTGGCGTAACCGTGACAGGCGGCATGGCACTGGCCACTGGGGGGGTAGCTACGGGCGCAGGCGCAGTGGGGACTTGGAAGGACGCGGCTCCGATCGGGGCAGGGGTATTAGGCCGGGTCAAGCTGGGTACCTGGACGGTGACGGGTTGGCTGCCGGGAGGTGGGAAAAACTGGGCGGGGGGCAGGTCATCCGCTGGCGAGGCTGGGCCACCTGCGGCAACGGTGATGGCTGGACTGGGCAGGCGATCGCCGGATTGGTGTGGGTTGAGATTGAGGGCATTGGCACGGGTAGCTGCTGCCAGTGATGGTGACAGGAGCCAGCGATCGCGATCCGACGCCGTACTTGCAACTCGCTGGAGGCGCACCGTTTCCTGGGTGAGGGGAGTCCCTGCCGCTAACTCAATCACCATGCGGGCGCGATCGGGTTGAAACTGACCGAGGCGTACTTGTCTAATGGTGCCCGTGTAGGTTTGGGTTTGGCTACTGGTGACCGTCACCCCCGGCAGGTCAACCACAATCCGGGGGGGGGCTTGGAGCAGACTGACTTCTGGGGTAACCCCAGTGGCTAGCCAGAGTTCCAACTGTTGTGCGGCTGGATCAACCTGCCATTGGTGCACTTGGGTAGCTTGGACGAGCAAATTCCCTGGCCCTAATAGGGTTAGCAGGGTCAGGCTGGCCAGACACCCTATCCGGCAGCCCAGCAAAGACGATCGTCGTCCTGAACGGGTATGTTGCGTGCGGATTGGTTGGCTTAGGCTCACAAGGTCCCTCCGCGTCTGTGTGAGAATCTGGTCCACAGGATACTCTCAAATCCTGAATTTGCCAGGGGGGATGGCTCACGACAAGGCCACGATCGGCCATCCCTGCCCCGCAGAATTCTACGGAAAGTGGCTCAGGGATGGCGTAATCCTTAAATAGGTGTCCGGTCTTGTCCCAAAATTTTCCGTATTAGTTCCTAGGGATTGAATGTTGTGTACTCTCCTTCCAACGTGCAGTTGGGGGGAATGGGGGTATCTGGAAGGGTCCCTAAGGGACAGGTGCCAGGGAGGTAGGAGCTACCCCATCTGTTGCCCACCTATGACCACATGAGGCGTCTATCGTCTAAGGGGCGAGGAGTATTGATGTCTGTTAATTTCCACCACCGACCGGCTGTGCTGGCCGTGGATGACAGTCCGCTAATCCACCAGCTGATTCGGGATGCGTTGAACCCGTATTATCACGTGCTGGTGGCCGATAATGCCGCTGCGGCCTTAGCCACCCTCTACCAAGAGCCAGTTAAGGTGCTGCTGCTGGATGTCACCATGCCAGAGATTGATGGGCTAGAACTCTGCCGCACGGTGAGAACGTTGCCCCAATTCCAGTCATTACCGATCGTGATGTTAACGTCGCGGGATGCCCCCTTCGATCGCGTCCAGGGGCGGATGGCGGGGGCATCCGAGTATTTGACCAAGCCCTTTGATGCGGAAGAACTCCGGCAGGTGGTGCAAAAATTTGTGGCGGTGGCGTCAACACCTGGGATCGAGTAGCCTAGAGGGCACCTGGGCTAAACTGGCTCGATGGCATCGGACCCCCAGGCGGTAATTGCGGAGGGATAGCACATGGGCGCGATCGTCGTTCTTCTGGCTCTCATTATTGGTGCGGGTTTAATTTACGTTTTTATTCGGAATGACCTGATTGGGAAAAAGAATCAGGTGGAGCAGGCATTTGCGAGTATTGATGTCATGCTCAAAAAACGCTGGGATCTGATTCCCAATCTGATCTCGGTGGCTAAGAATTACATGAAGTATGAACAGGAGACCCTGGAAAAGATTGTCAGTCTGCGATCTCAGGCCATGTCCAGCCGGGTAGAGGGCAACAGCCGGATTGATTTGGAAAATCAGATTTCCGACGCGATCGGGAAGTTTATGATCACGGTGGAATCCTACCCAGAGCTAAAGGCGAACGACTCGTTCCAACAAATCCAGGCGTCGCTCAATGAGGTAGAGGAACAACTGTCGGCCTCGCGTCGGTTTTATAATGCAGCCGTGACGGATTTTAATAACGCGATCGAAATGTTTCCCTCCAGTATGGTTGCCTCTGGGATGAATTACCGACCCCGTAAGTTATTTGAGGCCACGGAACAGGAACGGCAAAATGTAAATGTTGATGACTTATTCTCACGCTAATCAGATTGGGATCAGTACAGAATTTGGGTAGGGGCAGGTTGCTCAGTAGACTGGGATAGAAACGCTTATTTTAATGAACCTGCCCTTTGGCGTTGCATAGGTTGACGATCGATGGACATTAATCTTCCGGATGTGGTGGCCGAAGTCACCGAGGCATTCAATCGCTACGAAACCGCCTTAGTCAATAATCAAGTCGAGGTCTTGGACGAACTGTTCTGGCCCAGTCCCCACACGATTCGCTATGGAGCCACGGAGAATTTATACGGCTATGACGCGATCGCCGCTTTCCGTCGCCAGCGATCGCCCCTGGGATTGGCCCGCACCCTGGAAAATACCGTGATTACCACCTACGGGCGCGACTTTGCCACGGCTAACACTGAGTTTCGGCGAGCCAATAGCGACAAGGTGGGACGCCAAAGTCAAACCTGGTTGCGCACCCCGGAGGGCTGGCGGGTCGTCAGTGCCCATGTGTCCTATGTGTAAGTGGGGTAGGCATCCTGCCTGCCACTGAGACTCGATAACCGAGACAGCCGGGACGGCTATCCCACAAGATTTCCCGGCACCCATGTGTGATCTTTGTGGGGTAGGCATCTTGCCTGCCATCGAGACAGCATCCTGCCTGCCACCGAGACAGCCCCGTTCCTGTAACTATCGCTTCACAATTTGGGACTGCGATCGCAAATGAATGTGGCAACAAATTAAGAATAATTGCATTTAACAACCTTTATGTTGTTTTAATCGTGAACCTGAAAGCTTTGCCCTGTAAGGGTTTGCGGCGGTTTTGTCTGACTGGACTAGGCAAAGGTTCTTATGCAGGGGGCACTTCGTCGGGTGAGACAATCAAAAGCGTTCCGCCGGTTGGGACCCTTCCCAGCCAGTGAAGCTTTCACGTTAAATCCTTGTTAATCCTTGCAGCCGCGAAACGGAGACCCGCGTATGAAATTGGCCTACTGGATGTATGCTGGCCCCGCCCACATTGGCACCCTGCGCATTGCCAGTTCTTTCAAAAACGTCCACGCCATTATGCACGCCCCCCTCGGTGATGACTATTTCAATGTGATGCGATCGATGCTGGAACGGGAGCGCGATTTCACCCCGGTAACGGCCAGTATTGTCGATCGCAATGTGTTGGCGCGGGGGTCCCAGGAAAAGGTGGTGGACAATATCACCCGCAAGGATCGGGAGGAGCATCCGGACCTGATTGTGTTGACGCCGACCTGTACTTCCAGCATTTTGCAAGAGGATTTACAGAACTTTGTCGATCGTGCTCAGATCGAGGCCCAGGGGGATGTGCTGCTGGCCGATGTGAACCATTACCGGGTGAATGAGCTTCAGGCCGCCGATCGCACCCTGGCCCAAATTGTCCAGTTCTATATCGAGAAAGCCCGCAAGAAGGGTGACCTGCCCCAGGGTAAAACCGAGAAGCCGTCGGTGAACATCATTGGGGTGACAACGCTGGGTTTCCATAACCAGCACGACAGCCGCGAACTGCGCAAACTCATGGCGGACCTGGGGATCGAGGTGAATGCGGTGATTCCCGAAGGCGCAACGGTCCATGAACTGAAGACGCTGTCCCGCGCCTGGTTTAATCTGGTGCCCTATCGCGAAGTGGGGCTGATGGCGGCGGAATACCTGAAAACCGAGTTTGACATGCCCTATGTGGATATCACGCCGATGGGGATTGTGGAAACGGCCCGCTGTATTCGCGCCATCCAAAAGCTCCTGAATGCCCAGGGGGCTGGGGTTGATTATGAAACCTTCATCGACACCCAAACCCGCTTTGTCTCGCAGGCGGCCTGGTTCTCGCGCTCGATCGACTGCCAGAACTTGACGGGCAAAAAGGCGGTGGTGTTTGGCGACAATACCCACGCAGCGGCGATCACGAAAATCCTGGCACGGGAGATGGGGATTCATGTGGTCCTGGCGGGTACCTATTGCAAGTATGATGCCGATTGGTTCCGGGCGCAGGTGAGCGAATACTGCGATGAGGTTCTGATCAGTGATGACAATGCCGCGATCGGGGATGCGATCGCCCGTTTGGAACCAGCAGCGATTTTTGGCACTCAGATGGAGCGTCATGTGGGCAAGCGTCTAGATATTCCCTGTGGGGTGATTGCTGCACCGATTCATATCCAAAATTTCCCGGTGGGCTATCGGCCTTTCCTCGGCTATGAGGGAGCCAATCAAATTGTCGATCTGGTCTACAATTCCTTCACACTGGGGATGGAAGATCACCTGCTGGAAATCTTCGGCGGTCACGATACGAAGGAAGTCATCACCAAGGCTGTTTCGGCAGACTCCGACCTAAACTGGACCCGCGAAGCCCAGGCGGAACTGAATAAGGTGCCCGGTTTTGTGCGCGGTAAGGTAAAGCGCAATACGGAGAAATTTGCCCGCGATCGTAACCTGAGTGAAATCACGATCGAGGTGATGTATGCCGCCAAGGAAGCGGTCGGGGCCTAGGGCGCTATCCGCTGTGAGTGGTAGTTAACGATAGACGCTAAGATTCTTCGACAAGGCTTTAGGGCGATCGTGGGTGAGATGCGATCGCCCTGAAGCCCTGTCGAAGCCCTAAGTTCTGGCATACCTTCCGACTGACAGCAATTGTCAACTCAGTAACAACTATCAGCAAATTTCAACCTGGATTGTATGAATTACCTGGTGGGCTGCGATGCCGAAGGCGAATGACTTACTTGATCTGATCCAGCAGGTGGTATGGCTGCTAGCTTGGCATCACAATGTAGTGACGGATCATACCTGGAATCTGGGTGTTATCATTTAAAAGTGACGAATAACACCCCAAGGTCAGGTGTTATCAAGCAAAGCCGCATGATAAGATCCCAAAAGTCGGACTTATCCATCAGATCTGTCGTTGAATACCTAGTTATGCCGCTGCAACTTGAGTTATATGAAGGCATCCCAAAAATCATCAGGTTGTATCAAAGTCTTCAAAGGTTGCAATCGTAGATATACTAGGAATGATATAGACTTCATCGTCTAAGCAAGCTCGACGACTTCTACTGGTAATTACAGCCGTATGGACAGATTTGAAAATATATCAGTGAAAGGCTTTCGCCGCCTTCGACAAGTTGACCTTAAGATGAGAAATCTTATTGTCATGATTGGGGCGAATGGAGCAGGAAAAACTTCATTTTTGGATGTTCTTTCAACACTAGCTGCTTCAGCCAACAGTAAATTACAAGAAACATTGCAATCTAAAGGTGGATTAAATGAGATTTTAACCAGAGGCAAGGCGCAGGATCTTGAAATTGCAGTTTCCATGAGAGTTCCAGAAGAGCAACCTTTGAAGTATGGTTTAACCTTGTCTCCTAAAGGTCTATCTTACGAAATTAGAAACGAAACTTTAACACAGCAACGAAATCCAAACAAGCCTGAACCGTTTAAATATATTGAATCGCATGGATTAGATATCAAATACTTTCAGGAAGGTAGTGGGCTTTTAAGACCAAATTGGGAACATAATCCGCTTGAAACATCACTCTCTCAAGTTCCTAAAATGTATCGTGAACCTGAGAACTTGAGAAAAAGCCTTGCTTCTTGCACCTACTATGGAGCACTTGATGTTTCTGAGAAAAGCCCGATTCGCTTGCCTCAGTCAATGCGCCCTGCCAAGTTACCTGGTGCAAGTGGTGAGGATTTAGTTTCCTGCCTCTATGATCTTCGGGAAACAGATAGAGATCGTTTTGAAATGGTGGAGGATGTTGTTTCTACAGCATTCCCAGATTTTGAGAGGTTAAATTTTCCTCCTGTCGCCGCCGGAACTATTTCCATGACTTGGACAGACAGAAACTTTTCTCAACCCATATACGTGCATGAGTTATCAGAAGGGACACTACGTTTCCTTTGGCTAGTGACTCTTCTACAAAGCCAGAGTTTGACGACAATTACTTTGCTAGATGAGCCAGAAGTTAGCTTACATCCTGAGCTTTTGAGGCATTTAGTATATTTGATGAGAGAAGCTTCAAAATATACACAACTTATAGTAGCAACTCATTCAGATCGGCTTGTCAGGTTTCTTGAACCACATGAGATTTTAATCTGTGACCTTGAAGAAGGTGAGGCAAGGATGACTTGGGCAGATACGCTTGATTTAGATAAATGGCTAGAAGATTATAGCCTTGATCAAGTTTGGGCAATGAATGTCATGGGTGGTCAGCCATGAAGATTGCTGTTTTAGTTGAAGGAGGTACAGAGAAAATCTTTAAGCATAAACTCTGTGATTTTCTCAAAAGCCGTTTAGAAAATAAAATGCCAAAGCTATGGTTCATTAAGTACGACGGTCGAATTCCTAAAGAGCAAAAGCTTAAGCGTGTAGTTAAAAATTTATTAACTGGCAATGATGCTTGTGATGCTGTGATTGCGCTGACAGATGTCTATACGGGAACACATGATTTCCAAGATGCAGCTGATGCTAAAACTAAAATGATGAGTTGGGTTGATAACAACCCTCAGTTTTATCCACATACAGCACTACATGATTTTGAAGCATGGCTCCTTCCATACTGGAAAACTATCCAAACATTAGCAAATCATAATCGGTCTGCTCCTAGTGGTTCTCCTGAAACGGTGAATCACCAGAAACCGCCTTCTTACCATATTAAAGAAATTTTTAAACTGGGAGGAAAGAAAGATTATAATAAGCCCATACATGGAAAAAAGATTTTAGAGAAAAATGATCTGATGGTTGCTATTCAAGCCTGTCCAGAACTGAAAGCTTTTGTCAACCGAATTATTTCTCTTTGTGATGAAAGCAAAGTAATTACTTAACCCCTGCATTAAGGTAAGCAAACTACTTTGTACCTATCTAATCGGTAGCACACACGGCTCTTACAGCGGTTTCTGCTCTAGTGAGGTACAGCCATGCCTTACTGCGTAAGGGTTCTAGCCGCGATCTTGACCCTCAGTATACTCGGAACCGCTGTATACCGTCTTAACCCAAACTCAAGGCAGCATAACAATTAAAATGCAGCGGACGGATGAGAGCTGCTGGTGCTGAGTTCAAGTTTGTTTGCTACCGCTGATTTGAGCCATTAGCGATCGATGTCTTGGCACACCTTCAGGGTGAAAGCAATGATCAACTCAATGACGACCATCAGCAGGTTTTGACCTGGATGGCATTGAATTACTGAGTAGACTGCACTGCCGAAGGTGAATGGCTGGCCAGACCTGATCCAGCCGGTAGGGTGGTTGCCGCGATCTCTGGCCCGGTATCATAATGCAGTAACAGATAATACCTAGGATCTGGATGTTATCACTTAAAAGTGACGGATAACACCCCAAGGTCAGGTGTTATCAAGCAGATCCGCATGATAAGATCCCAAAAGTCGGACTTATCCATCAGATCTGACGTTGAATACCTAGTTAGCCTGCTGGGTGTTGGTCAAGATGTACTTGAAGCCTATCTGTAGAGCAGTTGAAGCAACAGAAGTTGAATCGCTCATACTACGGAAAGTAGTTAGAACCAGCGGACCTTATTTAAGGCGGATGAAGAATTATGATCCCAGTCAATGAAGCTCAGCAACAGTTGCAAGATTTGATCGATTCGGTAAGCCAGTCGCATCAACCCATCATTATTGCTGGACAGAATAGCAATGCAGTGTTGCTATCCGAAACTGATTGGGTATCAGTGCAAGAAACCTTGTATCTTCTTTCAGTTCCAGGAATGCGAGAATCGATTCGGGAAGGATTGGCAACACCGATTGAGGAATGTGATCGGGAGTTGGAGTGGTGAGTTGGAATTTGGTTTACACCAAGCAAGCACAGAAGGATGCTAAGAAACTGGCTTCTAGTAATTTGCGAGATAAGGCGCAAGCTTTGCTCGATGTCATTCAAACCAATCCGTTTCAGAATCCACCACCATATGAGAAATTAGTCGGAGATTTAGAAGGTGCATACTCGCGGCGAATCAATATTCAACATCGTCTTGTGTACGAGGTTATTGAATCTGAGAATACGGTGAAGATTTTACGGATGTGGACGCATTATGAGTAGCGATTCTAACCAGTTGCAGGCGTTTGTCGTTAAATTCAAGAACCGTAATCAGCAGCTTGGGTCAAAGTGTTTTCAGGCTAAGAATTCAAATGCAGCGGACGGTTGAGAGCCGTTAGTGCTGAGTTCGAGGTTGTCTGCCGCTGCTGATTTGAGCCGTTAGCGATCGATGTCTTGGCACACCTTCAGGATGAAAGTAATTCTCAACTACATGGCAACCATCAGCAAATTTTGACCTGGATGGTATTGAATGATTGAGTAGACTGCACTGCCAAAATGAATGGCTTGCCAGACCTGATCCAACCGGTAGGTGGGCCACGATCTCTAGCTTGGCATCGCGGCTCTTCTGGTTTCTGGGTGGAAATAACGGGATGCATAAAATTTTTTGCTGCGTCAAGTACCTGGAAGCCTTATGCTGACAGCACTTCAAGTTATAAGCTAGACTTATAGTCTTATGGCCAGAAGAGCCTTTCTACTAAATCTTGCCCTATCCAGGTCTTGCTGGGTGAGGCAATTTCGTATCAGGCTAAAATAGACATGGAATGCCTAGAGAAAACCTCCATGCTTCAATCAACAGAACACTGTCACATTGTCAGAAACAGTGAAATTCTTAGTGGTGAGCCTATTATCAGAGGGACAAGGACTCCAGTTCGTGCGATCGTGGAAATGTGGCGTATTGGGGTTTCGCCCGAAGAGATTCCCCAGCGTTTGCCACATCTCGTTCTGTCACAAGTTTTTGATGCTCTTAGCTATTACCTAGATCATCAAGTAGAAATCCATGAATATATTGAGTGTAATCGAATTCCTGACGAGTTAATCGATCCGCGAGTTCGGAAAGCATGACTAACATTTTTATTCATGTTTATTTGGATGAAGATGTTGATGTTCTTGTGGCAACTCTTCTACGCTTCCGTGGGTTTGAGGCAACAACAGCACATCAAGCAGGACAACTTGGTAAAACAGATGCCGAGCAATTGGAGTATGCCGTGAGCCAGAAAGTGACTATCCTCACCCATAATCGAACTGATTTTGAAGATCTTGCACGAGAATACTTCGAGCAGGAAAAGCTGCACTATGGAATCATTGTTGCTGACAGAAATCCATACCAAGAAATTGTGCAAAGATTGCTCACAATTCTGAACAGCACGACCGCCGATGAAATGGAAAATCAAATTCTTTACATCTGAGAGTGGGGGGATCGCTCAGATAGATAAGGGCTGGCAATCCTAATGCAGCAGACTGTTGAAAGCTACTGATGCTGAGTTCAAGTTTGCTTACCGCCGCTGATTGGGGTCTTAGCCCTCTAGCTCTCGGTTAATGTCAGTCTGAGTAAGATTTCTATTGTACACATGATATGCTCAGAAAACTAGACTCGGCAGGTTCATGAGTGGTATTGACCGTGACATTATTCTTGACCCCAGACATATTGCGAAACACTTACCTGAAACACCACAAGTACAACGATTACTGCGACGAGGTAGATCTGCCCACGTCTTCAATAATGCAGCCACAATAGAGAGAGTTGCTCAAGCAATCATTGAGGGAGGAGAATTTACAGGGGTGATTCGAGGATATGAGCGTTACGGCTTGTATTTTACTGAGGTGATCGGTTACCGAATCAATCCTGACGATGGTTCTAGCACTCCGCTATTTTATGGAGAGGTGAAAATTGATGCAGAAAATCGATACTATGTCATCCCCCGCACTCGGCCCAGCCAAGAGTGAATGGGATTTTGTTGAAGTCTGGATTGATCCAATGTTGTCTCCTCCTTATATACTGCTGTTGCTAGGTGACCCAACCGGAAGTTGCCGTGTGTACGATCCGGCTGATAATTATAAAGTTGTCTTCCGTAGCGCAACCTATGATGAAGCTCAAACTTGGTTGCTGGAAGATGAGTATGAACCAGTTGAAGGGAGACTTCCAGCAACAGAGTTGTAGACAGGCAATAGAACTAAGTGGTGAGAGGTCTAACAAGTCGATGAAGCGGACGGTTGAGAGATCTTGGCGGGGTTGCCATAGTTGTCTGCCACCGCTCACTTTAGCCGTTAGCGATCGATGTCTTGGCACACCTTCAGGATAAAAGTAATTCTCAACTACATGGCAACCATCAGCAAATTTTGACCTGGATGGTATTGAATGATTGAGTAGACTGCACTGCCAAAGTGAATGGCTTGCCAGACCTGATCCAGTCGGTGAGGGGCGCGACGCTGGCTTTGTCTCCTAATGCAGTTATGGATAATACCTGCGATCTGAGTGTTATCACTTAAAAGTAACGAACAATACCCCAATTTCTCCCGCTTAAACTTCAAAAGTGATGGATAGTACCGCAGTTTCCAGAACTAAACGTCAAAAGTGACGGATAATACTTTAAATAAGGTGTTATCAAAAATAAGGTGTTATCAAACAGAGTCGCATGATAGGATGCCAAAAGTCGGACATATCCATCAGATCTGACGTTGAATACCGAGTTCCGTCATAAAAGTTGCTATGCTGCGTCGCATGAACGTGCAACCTGTGAACTTCGCAGATCGATCTGCCCTTATTGGGGTAGCCGTAAGAACTGGTCTCTTTTCTCAAGATGACGCCGAGGGGTTGCTGGGTGGCGTCCTCGACCAGCTATCAGGTGGCTCGCTGCCTCCGGGTCATGCGGCTCTGGCTTGTCAGGATACGTCAAGCAACACTCTCATTGGCTGGACATACTTTGCCCCTGATCAATATGCCGATGGAGTATGGAATGTGTGGTGGTTAGGTGTTGCTCCCGAGGCGCATGGAACTGGAGCGGGGCGATCGCTCCTCCGATCTGCCGAAGCTTGTGCATTGTCGGGTGGGGCCAGAATCGTCGTGATCGAGACAAGTTCCAAGGATACCCAAGCTCGAGCTAGGCGATTTTATGCGAAGGAAGGCTATGCCGAGTGCGGCACCGTGCCCGACTTCTATGGGTACGATGATCACAAGGTAATTTTCTCACGGCGACCACGAGAGACCTAATCGGGTAGCCGGGGGAGTTTCTCCCCCAGCCCCTTGGTTCTTCACTTGAGGCATTATCCAAATACCCAGCATCCGCCCCGGTGTTCTCCGCCCCTGTCAACCTCGTTAGGCAATTACCGAGTTGCCAATGGCTGAGCTAATCAATCCACATTTCAGGGGGCGTGGTTGCTGGCTCATAAGCCGTGGACGGGCTGGATCTGGCGAGATTAAACCACCCCAACGCCAGTAGGAGACCGAACCCACAGCCCAGCAAAAAAGTCCAGGCGTGAGACGATTCAAGCACGCAGAGCAGGCGACGATCACCGTTATATACCTGCACTAGCCAGCCTTCGTGGGTGTTATCAAATTTGGTTCGTAGTTGAGTTGGGTCAAACTTGTTCATGGTGTTCGCTCCATGCTGATCGAATCTGTGTAGTGGTGGCGGTCAAGTGCCCGCCGCTATGGAAACACCTGTCACATAAAATTGACGTGTGGGCACCTCGAAAAATTCAAGTTTTCACAACCGTGCCCACGCAATCCTATAAGGTTGATAAGGTTGAGGCGGACGGCGGAGCCGCCCACCTCCATTAGCCCACCTCCATTAATCGAGGTTTCCTTGGGAATGGAGCGTGTCTCAAGGAGAGAGATTGGGTCGCTCAAACCTGACAGTAATCTCCAGCAGAGAGCTTCCCAAAAGTTGGGACATGGCCCCAGCTTTTGGGGTTTAGGTCATCTAGATTCCACAGCCCTCTGGCCCACAGAAACTTTGCCCGTACAGAACCTCCGCGTCACAGAGATAGATCATGCCTGCAAAATCGGTGAAATACTTCTCTGCGACCTGACTCGCAATCGTCTGAGCCATAAGTCGATCGGGGGTGAGGACCTCAAATTTGATATTTGTCGTGGTGTCAGAAACGTTAGGATGTCCCGTCGAACGCACGTTGCGACTACCCTTACCACCAGTTTCCAACACCGTATAACCACTCGCCCCAGCTTCTTCGATGATTGTGGCGATCTTTTTCAGTAGAACCTTTTCTGTGACGATGACGAGCTTTTTGGCTGGCTTGGCCATGTTAGTTACCTCCTTGACATGTGTACATTAATCTACTGGGTCTGCCGAGCCAAGGGAGCACCGACAGACCGCGACCCGTCTGGGATTAGCCGCCGAGTGACTGGGCAAGACCGAGGAAAAACGGAATACACAAGCCGATCGCAATGGGCGTACCGATGGCGGTGGAGGCACCGATATAGGCGGAAGGATTGGCCGATGGAATACCGGCTCGCAACGTGGGTGGGCCTGAGATGTCTGAACTGGAGGCAGCAATGACGGCCAGAATCACGACACCGCCCATACTGAATCCCGTGGTGTAGTGGGCAATCATGCCAAGACCAAAGGCGATTAGCCCATGCAAAAACGGTGCCACCACGCTATACACGACATACCACTGGGCCACCTTGCGCAATTCGCCAATCCTGGACCATGCTTCCATGCCCATGACCAGCATCAAGATCGAAAGCAAACCACGAAAGAGGGGATCGTAGAAGCTTTTATAGACACTGTCCGGCTGGGTGAATATACCAAGCGCAAGACCTAACAACATGGCCGATAAGGCAGGACCTCGGAGGCTTTCCTCAATGATCGGCCATATCTTGACCCGATTATCCGCAGGAGCCTGCTGGCGGAGATACTCCTGCCGGCTGCTGGGATAATCCCCTGCCGCAACGAGCTGATTGCTTACAGCCTCCTGTTCAAGAGCTTTGGCGGCTTCTTTACGCTTCTTCTTGTTGAGATAAATGTTGGCTACCACAATCGCAGTTACCAGCGCGGGGATATCCATGAAGGGATAGAGGGCGCCAGCCCATGCCTCGTAGGGAATGTTTTGTTCTTCCAGTACTGTCAGGCCGGCGGCCATCGTGGAGCCACTCACGGCTCCAAACAACCCCCCGGTCGCAATCGCATCGACGACTTTGACCTTGGGCAGCTTGGCCAAGGTATAGCGCGCGATGAAGACAACAATAACCCCTACTATGACGGCACAGATCATGGGTAACACCATCTCCGTCAGGTTGGAATTACGGATGGCAATTCCACCGGTCAGACCGATTTTGGTGAGCAACATGAAGACAATGATCGTACAAATCGCATCGGGGATTACCAATTCGCTCCCGAGAGCAGCAATGACCATCCCACCAATCAAAAAGGCGAGTGTTGGGGACTGCAATTGCTTAACGAAGTCCATTACAAATAAGGATAAGAAATCCACGTTGTAATTCCTCTTTGAATCAGATTTTAAGGGTCAGGACGGCATGGCAAGCGTGGCCTCGAATCCCAGGTGGCTGGCTCCACGGGTCTGAGTGAGGGAGGAGTCGATCCGTCACCCCATCGCATCTGCATCCCAGTGCGTTGTGTGCTGGAAGATAAGGCTTCGCTGCGGCGAGCGCACATGATCGTGCTCATCAGGGGTGATTCCTATTCGAGAACGAGTTGCGATCAATTTAGGAGGGGACGCCCACCTGGGTTAAAGGGAGCGATCGCCCGTCACGCTCAATCCGAAAGCATAGATTTCTGCCATAGACATAAATCTATTGGATTTGCTTTTGCCATACAGAAAAGTCTAGAGCAAAATTTGAAGCAAGTATTTAATTGAAAGGACTAATTTTCAAATCCACGCCAAAAGTCAAACTTATCGGTCCAGTCATGTTGAAGGCCGACATGCTGCTTTGCGTGGTCAGGTAAGCGCCCCGCGATTAGCCGAAGTGAGCGATTTCCCGGGATGAGATCGATGCGCAAAACCTTGTTTGACGACTTGTGTGCTCGCACCCGCCACCGGTATTTCGACGCTTTAGCGCACTGGCTTGCTTTCATGCTCTAGGTCCTCGAACGCGAAATCCCTCCCAATAGGAGTTAAGTGTCCAAAATGAGAATGGCTACTTTGGCACCTCGGCACTAAAAGCACTGCGATCGCGCCGTATCAATGCTATGATCAGCAATCGTGGCTTTTACAGCCTGATCGCCAGCACATCGGACGGAATCTATCGGACGGAGTAAAGGATATGACTCAGCGAACCTTGCATGGTACCAATCGCAAGCGCAAGCGCACTTCCGGCTTTCGGGCACGGATGCGGACCCAATCGGGCCGAAAAGTCATTCGGGCACGTCGTCAGAAAGGACGGGCAAGATTGGCTGTATAGGCTGAATTCAGTGCTTAGATTCAGCGCCTAAAGTTTAGCCCACCCCTCGTTCAACGTTCACTAACGGCCTGAGCAGGAGCCATGCTGTCCAAAGCGAATCGACTCCTGCACCGTCAGGACTTTCATGTGGTTTATCAATATGGTCACCGTGCCAGCAGCCCCCACCTCAGTTTGCGGGCACTGTCGGTGTTGTCGCATCCAAACCCAAGCTCGTCATTATTGCCCATCGATCCCCCCGTTCCGACTCGGATTGGTATCGTTGTGAGCCGCAAAACTGCGGGAAAACGGGCGGTGGTTCGCAATCAAGTTAAGCGGCGGTTGCGGGCTGCTTGTCGTCATCTCTTACCCCAAATTCAACCCGGATGGTTGCTGATCATTTCCGCCCGATCGGGGTGCGCCGAGTGCGATTATGGCAAATTTCTGCAAGAATTAGAACAGTTGTTGGCAAAAACTGGAGTCCTCTCAATACATCATGGGTATTCGTGAAGAGGTTTTCTACGATGGCGGCCCCCACATTGGGGATCTGATTATTGGCATTTTATTAGCCTTTACCGTCATTTGTCTCCCGCTCACGATCGGGTCTATCGTGCGGGCACTGTGGCTACGGTATCGCATTACCAATCGTCGCGTTTCAATTACCAGTGGCTGGATGGGCCGCGATCGCGCCGATGTGATTTACTCCGAGATTACCCAAGTGGTCACCGTTCCCCGTGGTTGGGGAGCCTGGGGTGACATGGTGCTCACCCTCAAGGATGGTAGTCGCCTCGAACTCCGGGCCATTCCCCGCTTCCGGGAAGTTTATCAATACATCAGCGATAAAATTTCCCCCCGCGCACGTCAAGCCAGTGGCCCCATTGGCCAAGCCTAGCCGTTGGTTAATGTAATAGAGCCAAGCTAACTGTTGGTTAACGCTAACCGTTGGCCGCACCTAAAAGGCTGGGTAAGGTAATCCTGGTCGGAGGCGATCGGGAAAGTACGATAGACTAAACATTGCACACGCTAGAGAGCAGCATAGAGTAGCGCATGGACTTCGGTGTAGGTTTCCTTTCCAACAACGTCATGTTGCCGATCCTGGATTTCTTCTACGGGATCGTGCCGAGCTATGGGTTGGCGATCGTCGCCCTCACCCTCGTGGTCCGCTTTGCGCTTTACCCCCTCAATGCTGGGCAAATTCGCAACATGCGCCGCATGAAGGTCACCCAGCCGCTAATGCAGAAGCGCATGAAGGAAATCCAGGATCGCTACAGCAATGACCCCGTGAAGCAACGGGAAGAAGTCAGCAAGCTCTATAAGGAATTCGGCAATCCCTTGGCGGGCTGTTTGCCCCTGCTGATCCAAATGCCAGTGCTGTTTGCTCTGTTTGCGACCCTGCGCGGATCACCGTTCTCGGATGTGAACTACACCGTCAACTTGCAAATCTTTCCCCAGGAACAGATTGAGCAAATCCAACCCCAGGCGTATGCGACCAAACCTCAAAATATCTACGTTGCCGATGGCGATCACTCGGCGATCGTGGCCCTGTTACCCGGTGGCAATCACCTGACGGTGGGGCAAAAGACCAGTATTGAATTCCAAAGCGTGGCTGGCACTCCCCTGCCCGACCTGATCGCGGCCCATCCGGAAACCGACATTACGCCCCAGTGGAAAATCACTAAGGGGGAAGATCGGGTCCAAATTAACCCGGATGGTACGATCGTGGCCCTGCAACCAGGGGATGTCACCCTGCAAGGGACGGTCCCCGGTCTAGCGGCCAATAAGGGCTTCCTGTTTATCACGGCTCTGGGTCGCGTCGGGGCGGTGCAAGAAGACGGTGCGATCAACTGGGATATCGTCGCGATGGTCCTAGCCTTTGGGGTCAGTATGTACATTAACCAACTGCTCTCTGGGCAAGGCGGCGGTACAGGGAATCCTCAGCAAGACAGCATTAACAAGGTTATGCCGGTCCTGTTCTCCGGGATGTTCCTGTTCTTCCCCCTTCCTGCCGGGGTGCTGCTCTATATGCTGATTGCCAACATCTTCCAAACCCTGCAAGCCTTTATCCTCTCCCGTGAACCGTTGCCAGAGGAAATTCAAAAACTGGTGGATGTTGAGGCGCGCAATACCAAAGCGGCCAAGGGTGAGAGCAATGGCAAAAATAGCCCCGATCGCAAAACCCTACCCTTTGAACCCAAGTCCGTCGCTACAAAACCGGACACCAAACCAGCAAAATCAGCCAAAAAATCCCAGCCAAAGTCGTCCAAATAGTCAGGCCAATTGCCATGCCTTCGATCGCTGATGCGGGTCTCCAACGCGGCCAAACCTGGTTGCAGGATCTGCTTAAACTTGCCCATTTACCCGCTGCGGTCAGCATTGAGCAGCACGACCTCGCCCAGGCGTCGGGCAGCATTTGGTTGACGATCGCCGAAAGCGATTTGACCCCAGAGCAGGCCGATATCTTGATCGGTGAGCACGGGGAGGTGTTGGATGCCCTTCAGTATTTAGCCAATACGATCGTCAACCTGGGCCAACCGTCTGAGGAACAACACGCCTATACAATCGAGTTGCATGGCTACCGGGTAAAACGACAGGCGGAACTGCAAGCCTTGGCGGAAGCGGCCATCACCCATGTGCGGGAAACGAACCAACCTTACGCGATCGAACACTTGTCCGCCGCCGAACGGCGACACATTCATAACCTCCTGTCCGACTACGATGATCTGGAAACCTTCAGCCAGGGTCGGGAACCGGCGCGGCATCTGGTGGTCCAGCCAAAGTCAGCCCCTAGGGAGGCCGATGCCTAACGCTGGTGAGGTGACTAGCCGTGAACCCGATTCCTATTTCCCAAATTGCCCGATCGCCTGATCACACCGTGCGCTGGACGGTCAAGGAATTTCTGGCCGATCTTCCCACCCTCACCCCCGTTCAAGGCTGGGTGCAGGTGACCCATTGCCATACCTATCTGGAAGTGTCCACCCAGGCTGAGGCGATCATGACCCTCACCTGCGATCGTTGTCTGCAACAGTACAACTACCGCCTCGTGGCCAACACCAGCGAGTTGATCTGGCTCGATGAAGCGGCTGATCTGGCCGCGAATACCTTACCTGCTGAGCTAGAGGTTGCCCCAGAGGATCTCGTCGAATCCCTATCCCCCCACGGGATGTTTGACCCGGCGGGTTGGCTCTATGAGCAGATGTGTTTGGCCCTGCCCCTGCGTCAACTGTGTGATGCGACCTGTCCCGGCATTGCCACCGAGGGTGATCGTCCGCCCGCATTGAATACCGCCATCGATCGCCGCTGGGCAGCGTTGGAGTCGCTCAAAAATCAGATCTCTTCCTAGTTTGCCCCGCTTTCCCCCCTGTTTTTATGCCCGATTCTGATTAATTCTGATTAATATAGACACCCCGACTACTGTTGTCATATTCCGATGATCACCCCCCCCTCTCTCTATGAAACAGATATTTTACTGTGGGTGGAAGATACCGTCGCCAAGCTCAGAGCACGGGATTTTGAACACTTAGATTTGGAGAATCTAATCGAGGAGATTGAAGCTTTGGGAATTTCCCAGCGGCAAGAACTCTTAAGCCGTTTGACTCGTCTACTAGAACACCTCCTCAAACGCCTATATGTCCCTTCTGAACTAGACTATAACGATTGGGAACGGACGATTCGGCACCAGCGCTTGGAACTAGGGATTCTCCTGGAGCAAGCCCCCAGCCTCAAGACCAAGTGGGCCGAGACCTTTGATCGGGCTTGGCGACTGACCCTCGCTAACTTGCAAGAGGAATATCCCCAAATTCAATTTCCCGAACAGTGGCCCTACGCAAAGGATGTCGTCGCCATGCTAACCGTAAAATTCTGGCGGTGACACGTTCTGGCTCCCAGTTTGCCGTTTGCCGTTTGCACACCTAAGGGTAGATGATGAATTTTCAGGATGAATTTGGCCTCCTGCTCCGTGCCCGCTACTCCCTGCTTTACCTGGTCACGCGGGAGGAAGAACGCTTAGAAACCGCGATCGCCCATGTGGCCCAGCAGCAAGGCCAACGGGCCGTCTATACCTGGGATTTTGTCGATGGTTACCAGGGCAATCCCAACGATGCGGGGTTTGGGCGGCGGAACCCCCTCCAGGCTCTGGAATTTGTGGAGAAGCTCCCCACGGAGGCAGCGGGGATTTTTATTCTGCGGGACTTCCATCGTTTTTTGGATGACATTGCCATCTCCCGCAAACTGCGCAACCTGGCCAAGCGTTTGAAATCCCAGCCCAAGAATCTGGTCATCCTGGCCCCGCAAATCAGTATCCCAGAGGATCTGAGCGACTGCATGACCGTTCTGGAGTTTCCCCTGCCCAATGCCGATGAGATCCGGGCCGAAGTGGAGCGGTTGCTGTCGGCCTTGGGGGCACCGCCCACGGGACGGTTGCTGGATGAGTTGGTGCGCTCCTGCCAGGGGTTGTCGATCGATCGCATTCGCCGGGTCTTGGCACGGGCGATCGCCACCCACCAGGAATTGCGAGCGGAAGATATTGATCTGGTTCTAGAAGAAAAGCGACAAACCATTCGCCAGACCCAAATTCTTGACTTCTATCCCGCCCACGAAGCCATGACCGATATCGGGGGACTGGATAATCTGAAGGACTGGCTCCTGCGACGGGGGGGAGCGTTTTCCGATCGGGCACGGCAGTATGGCCTGCCCCATCCCCGTGGGTTGTTGCTGGTGGGGATTCAGGGGACGGGGAAATCCCTGACGGCCAAGGCCATTGCCCACCATTGGCACCTACCCCTGCTGCGGTTGGACGTGGGGCGGCTCTTTGGGGGCCTTGTGGGGGAGTCGGAATCCCGCACGCGCCAGATGATTCAATTGGCCGAGGCCCTAGCGCCCTGTGTTTTGTGGATCGACGAAATTGATAAAGCCTTTTCTGGGTTGGATGGTCGCGGCGATGCGGGGACGGCCAATCGCGTTTTTGGTACCTTTATCACCTGGCTGGCGGAGAAAACCTCGCCTGTCTTTGTGGTTGCCACTGCGAATAACGTTCGCGCTCTGCCACCGGAGATGCTCCGCAAAGGACGCTTCGATGAAATTTTCTTTGTCGGGTTACCTAACCAGGAGGAACGGCGGGCGATCTTTGGTGTCCATCTGTCCCGCCTGCGACCCCATACTCTCAAACAATACGACCTCGATCGCCTCGCCTATGAGACACCCGACTTTTCCGGGGCGGAAATTGAGCAAGTCCTGGTCGAGGCCATGCACATTGCCTTTAGCCAAAACCGCGACTTTACCAACGAGGATATTCTAGAAGCTGCCAGCCAGGTCATCCCCCTTGCCCGCACCGCCCAGGAGCAGATCCAGTTTCTCCAGGAATGGGCCGCAGCGGGGAAAGCACGACCGGCCTCTCGCTATAGTGGCTTTCCGGGACCGCGATCGGTCTAGTAGACTGTCGTGCTTCAAATGATGCGTTGTCGGTTGGTGTCGAGCTTGCAAGGCCCAAGCCACTGACGGTTTTTGCTGGACCGTACTGCTTAGCCTTCCCACACAGGTGTTGGGTCATCCCCCGTAGGGGGACTTACCTGGCACTCACTTTCGCCCACCTGTGGTAAAGAAAGGGGTTTGTATAGGACCTAGATCACTGGCGATCGTCCAGACCAACGCTAAAGTGGTGAGTTAACACTTGTAACAGGGAATGCTGTTATTGGGAGTAATCGTTTACTGGCACGTTTTGCCTGATGCTCACTACTAGCACTTCTAGTTCCAACAACGACGACGTAGTCTTTTCCGGCGAGTTACCCCGCTATAATTCGCCCGCGTTAACGCAACGGGGACCCCGGACCGATTTTTATGCGGCTCCCGTCACCCATGTGGGGACAGAGGTGTTGCCTAAAAGCGATGGCCAACGTACCCATACCAGTCTGCGCAGTTTTGCTGTTCTCGTCGCTCCCCTCAAGGACCGGGATATCAAGGCGCTGGATACCCTGTTCTGTGATGACGATATGGAGGCGGCGGCGGCGGATATTAGTCAGGTTTTGCTGGCGTTGTTTCCTGAACCCTGCTGGGAAGACGATCCCTTCGAGTTTTTACGCGACTACCTCTAGGCGCACGGTGGGGTAGTCGATGCAGGACATTCAAAATTCAAAATTAGTTGCCCTGCTGGAGATATTGGAGGATACCACGGGCGATCGCGGCGGCCATTTGACTGCGGTAGGCGGGATTGGCTAGCCGGGGGGCGTCCTCCGCGCCTGTCACATAGCCGGTTTCTACCAACACCGAGGGCATGGAGGTCCGGCGCAGTACATAAAAGCGGGCCTGCCGGACGCCCCGATCTCTGACAGGTAAGGTTTGGGTAATGTTGGTGTGGATGATCTGGGCTAATTGTTCACCGGACGAAAAATAGTAGGTTTCCAGGCCATTGATGTCGGGTCGATCTAAACCTAAGGAATTGGCATGGATACTCACAAATACCGTAGCATTCGCTTGCTCTGCGATTTGTACCCGTGGTTCTAGGTCAAGATCCCGATCGTCGTTCCGGGTCAGGATGGCCCGTACCCCATGTTGTTCTAAGATTGCAGCTACCTGTTGGGCGATCGGCAGCACAACGTTTTTCTCATACAAATCCCCAATGCCCACGGCTCCGGGATCGGGGCCGCCATGTCCTGGATCAATGACGGCGATGCGCATCCCTTGGGGGAGGGATAGTCGGGACTCGCCCGTGGAAACACCGCGTGGACGCTGGGCAGGGCGGGCAAGGGCAGGCGGCATCGCTGCTGTTCCCCCTTGGTAGGCTATCGTGGGCGGGAGCGACGATCGCACGGCAGCGGGAGGCACTTGTAATTGGATGGCAACGGTTTGGGAACTGGGCTGATTGACCCCCAGGATCTGCACCCCCGGTCTTGGCTGGGCCAGTACCAGGACCGTGTCCGGGCTGTCCTGACGGAACCGTAGCCGTCCTAGGGGGCCTTCCTGTCCTAGCTGGGGGCCAGATAAGGTGGCGGGAAGACGAGCAGGGGACAACCGCAGGAGATAGGTCCCCGTCTGGCGATCCCACTGGCCCTGTTGGCGGAGGGGGCGATCGGCCCGAATGAGTAGTTGGGTCCCCTGGTTAATCAGATCGACGGACTGGATCGTGGCTAGGGTAGGGGCAAGCATCCCTGGGACCGGTATTGCTGGGGCGGGTAGCTGGGCGCTGGTTGGGTGAGCACTGGTCGGGTGGGCACTGGTCAGCGCAGATTTGGCGGCGGCCACGGGGGCCACACTTGCACCTAAGGCGTGGAAGGGGGGCAGTTGGATGAACCATTGGCTGGGGGTAAGCCCCTGAATGGTAAGACGGCTGGCATCGAAGGTATAGCCCGGTGTCACTTCCAACACAATGCGGGTCGTTGCGGCATCAAGCTGACCCACCCGAATGGTTTGAATGGCACCGCCAACGGTTTGTTGCGCTAAGGGTTGGGTAACGGTGGTGCCCGGTAGATCGATAACGAGGCGGGTGGGGTTGGCTAGAACCTGGGCACGGGGCTGAATCGCCGTATCCGTCGCAAAGTCGAGCCGGTTTTGGCCCGGATCAAATCGCCAAGATTGTAGTTGGGCGGCTTGGGCCGCTGGACACAGCAGCGGCAGGGTACCCAGTAAACTGGGCAGCAACCGATAGAATTTCACAACAGCCTCTCCTCACATCAAAACAGGCGTGGTGATTCAGTCAGACCTTAGGAACCTGAACCCGATTCCCCGGATGGCGACACCTCCGGCACCAGTGCCGCGATCGGGGTATTAAACACCCAACGCAGAAGGGGCGGAGCCAAGAACGTTGTGAGAATGACCATAACCACAATCCCCGCCTCTAGGGCATGATCAAGGGCACCACTGGCTGTCCCTACACTAGCAAAGACTAGCCCAACCTCCCCACGGGGGATCATCCCGACCCCGATCGCCAGTCGGTTAATCCCTGGGCCTTGGCCAAACACCGTGAACCCTGTTACTACCTTACCGAGAATTGCGACGCCGATCAAAAAGGTGGCAATCACCAAGCCCTCACGGTTGCTGGGAATCGCTGGATTCAGCACCCCAAAGTCGGTTTTGGCCCCCACCATCACGAAGAAGATGGGAACCAGCATATCGGCGATCGGGCGAATTTGGGCTTGTAAGGTGAGGCGTTCATTACTTTCATCCAACAGCAGCCCTGCGGCAAACGCCCCCAGAATGGCCTCTAGGTGAACCGCTGCTGCCCCGTAGGCCAGGATGAAGGCAAAGGTGAGGGCTGGGATGACCAGCTCCCCACGGGTTTTCAAGCGTTTTGAGAGGGCAATAAAGGTTTGACTCAGAAAATTACCCAAGAGGATCGCCCCGATGAGGAACAGCGAGGCACTGAGGATCAGGTAAACGATGTTAAGGGTCTCGACTTGACCCGTTTTGGCCAGACTGGCAACGACGGCCAGGACAATAATGCCCAGGACATCATCAATCACGGCAGCGCCGAGGATGATTTGACCTTCGATCGAGGCCAGTTGACTGCCCCGTGCCCCCCCCGGTCGGGGTAATTCCGCCAAGACTCTGGAAGTAATGCCAATACTGGTGGCGGTCAAGGCGGCCCCAGCGAAGATCGCCGGGATAGCCGCTACCCCAAAGATCACCATTAACCCTGCCGTTCCGGCCACAAAGGGGACAACCACCCCCACCACTGCCACAATCAAGGCTTGTGGTCCCACCTCCAGCAGATCCTTAATATTTGACTCCAGGCCAATTTCAAAGAGCAGGATAATCACCCCTAGCTCAGCCAGAATGGAGAGCACTTCACTTTGGGTGTGGAAGGTAGCCTCAGCGGCCCCCGCACTCAGGCCAGCGGTCAACTGCAAAAACTGGATCACGAGCGAGTCCGTGCCAGGCAGTCCACTTTCCGGTGTAATGATTAACTTGAGGGCCGAAACGCCAATGACAACCCCCGCCACCAGTTCGCCCAAAACGGGCGGTAGCGCAAAGCGATTGGCCAGTTCACCCCCCACCTTACTGGCGAGGTAAATAATCACCAGACTCAGCAAAACCCCAGCCAGGATCAGGGTATTATCCGGTGCGGCTTGGCCAGGGGGAGTGGCTAGCAGCAGCCAGGGAGTTTGCCCGACTAAGGCGGTAATAACTGGGTTGCTTTGCCCCCAGGATAGAAAATCGACCATGCGGGCCTCAACAATCAATGCGGTCTCATGCGGTCTCAGTCTAATGTTACAGGCTTCCCCCCGACCTACGGTGGCGTAAATGACCTAACGATCGGCGAGTAGGGCATCGGTGGTCGGTCAGGGGGCATCTGGGGGTTATGGCGTGGTGGAAACTGAACGTTTGACCGGTGGCTCTGGGCTGGGTGGGACGGCTGGCAAGGGGGCGGGGGAAAACTGCACAATCAAGTGCACCTGGCGATCGTGGCTTTCCACCTGAATCGTTCCCCCTAGGGAGGTCGTGAGCTTTTGGA
>JBBILC010000030.1:0-40465 GCA_037445115.1 Coleofasciculaceae cyanobacterium bin_20 | reverse complement strand
AGTTGCGCGGGGGGCGGGCTGAGATGCTGAACCTCCAGGTGGGCGATACGATCGATCTGCGGTTTTTGTGAGGCTGTCGGGGCGTTGGCGATCGGGGGAGGCGGCGATCGGGGGTCCGGGATGAGTGCTATTGATGACAGCCGAGACGGCTATCCCACAAGATTAAAGATGACAGCCGCGATGAGCAATGTTATTTGATGACAGCCGCGACGGCGATCCCACACGACTACGGGTCATAGCCGAAGGCTTGTAGGGGACTGGCTAAGACCTCATGGCATAGGGTTTGCAGGGCGGGGGATAGATCCGTGCGCCAGCGTCCGATGGAAGTGGCAATAGTGGTACTGGTGCGATGGGATTGTAGGGACTCGGAGTCGGCTTGGGCCTGGGTTTGCATTTGGGCGATCGCTTCTGGGGACGCGGGCAGATCGAGATAGGTAAGTAGGCGGGTCAAGGTTGACTCCGGGGACTGGATTAAATCCTCGTAGCGCACAATCTGGATCTGGTCTGGGCGTTGCTGCCAGCGGTGGTGCAGTTTGGTGGCAAAGGTGAGGACGCGATCGCGAATAAACTCGGCATCGCTCGCCACTTTCTGACGGCCAAAACTGGCATACCCCCGCTTAGCATTAAAGGCCAGCATGGAACACACCATATCGCGGAAGTCCCGCACCAGGATCACCTCCCGCGCCTGGGGATACAGTTGCCAGCACAGTTCACTATTGGGACTAATCACCCACTTTTCGGCAAAATAGCACCGTTGACCCGCGTCACCTGTTGCTTGCTGCTGGGCCTGGGCCAGTTGGCGATACAGCCCGTCAATACTTTGCTGGCAAAAAGCCGCCAGTTGCTCCACGTAGTCATTGGCTAACCAGGTGGCTGGGGCGGGTGGCAACAGGCCCGATCGCCCAAAGGGGTTGGCCCCAATCCAGGCCAGGGTTTGCTCAAAGCCTTCATGGGGGGTTGAGGCCACCAGATCCGCTGGTTGGGCCAGGACCCGCAACATCTGGAGCCAGTATTGGGCAATGCGGGTTTCGTAGGGATGTGCCCGATGGGTGATGATCTGGGGATGCTGGCTGAGCAGGCGCATGAACCAGGTGGAGCCTGTTCGCCCCAGAGAGGTGAGGATGAGGGGCTGAAAGCAGGGTGTGTACGGGGTCTGTAGGGGGGGATGGCACAGGCTCAGGGTGGCGAGGGGGATCTCGGTGCCATCCTGCCATTGGGCGCGAATCGTGAGATCCACGGGGGACGGCAAGCCGAGCAGGCTGAGATCTAGCTGAAAACGACAGCGATCGGCTCCGGCGGCATCCGTTGAGTCCTCCTGGGCGTATTGGGCCGCAATATCCGGACTGGGTAAATTCACGGCTGTTTGGCGTAGGACCTGGTTTTGGTAGACCACCGCGATCGTGGCTACCGGTTGCCCCCGACCGAGGACCCAACCCCTGAGTTGGCACTGGTAGCGTTGGCCGGGATGGACCTCCGGGTGGAGATGGTGGGCCAGCAAACGCTCGTCTGCTTGGGGATGGGAGGTCAGGCTGAGGCTGTCTATTGCTGCTGGAGCGGAGGTTGCTATCATGGTTCCACTTTCTCAATCCCAGGCATCTTAGCGTAGTCCCGATCGCTCCTCATCCCTATCCTTATTTCTGGGAGATCCCGTTGACTGTGAAACCCCTCAGTGTTGCCGATGCGGCGCTTGGTCAATTGATCCCACCAGATGCGGCGATCGTGGTTGAGATCAGCGATCGCGATGCCCCCCTCGGTTCCTACTATCGATCGCGCAATCCCCACGGCCAGTATTGGTGTCTTACCCCCCATGATGCTCTGACATCAGTTGCCCATTTACCAGCAGGTCAAGTGGATTGCTTAGTCTATAACCAGAGCTTGGGGCAGGTGAGCGATCCGGTGCGGTTGCTACAAACCCAGGCCCACCTATTGCAGGACGAGGGGATTATCCTGGCCTGTCTGGCCAATAGTCAGCACTGGCGGGTTTTGGTGAACTTTCTCCAGGGGAATTGGCCTTTAACCCTAACCCAACCTGAAGCCGCCTATCCGGGGCAACTCTTTGCCCTTGCGGGGATTCAATCGCTCTATCAGCAGGCGGGTTTGTCGGTATGGGATATTCAGGCGATCGTCCAATCAGCTCAGGACCTCGATCGCTTAATTCAAGAGCTATCGCCCGTACTAACCACCTTCAGAATTGATCCGCAAGACTTCCAACAGCGATCGCGCATCAGCCACTACCTGGTTCGCGCCACGAAAACGCCCCTGACGGCCCCGAAGCTGCTGATCCAAACCTACATTGCTGTACCAGGCAGTTGCGGCCCCGTTCGGGTTTATGACCCCGATCAATTCAGCGCCACCCTTCCCTATACCCGCATCCAGCAAGTGGAGAAGGTACGGAGAGATAAAATTTTATTGAATATTGCCCAGCCGGATGAGGCCAAGGTCTTTATTTGGCAGCGCACCCTGTCCCGGTATCCCGATGATATTGCGAGTCAGAAAGCCCTCCTCGATCGGGGTTACTTAATTGTTTCGGAATGGGATGATGATCCACGTTTTTGGCAGCAGGAAGTAGAGCATAACTTTTTCCGCATTCGGAGTTCCCATTGTGTGCAGGTGGCAACCCCAGCCCTCGCTGACTTTTTATCGCAATTTAATCCGCATGTGAAGGTCTTTGCCAATCAGTTGACCACCCTACCGGAGCCACGAACGGACTTGCAAACGGATGCCCCCATCCTTTTTTTCGGCGGTGTGCGCTATCCCGAAGATTGGCAACCGATCGTTCCGGCTCTGAATCGGATTCTGGCCCAATTTCCGCAAGTCCAGATTAAGGTCATCCATGCCCAGGACTTTTTTGCAGCCCTCGAAACCCCGCGTAAAACCTTCTATCCCTTCTGCCCCCTGGCGCAATACTACGAGATTCTCCGTACCTGTCACATTGGCATTTTGCCTTTGGCGGATACGGAATTTAACCGCATGAAGTCGGATCTGAAATTCCTGGAACACGCAGGACATCACGTGGTCGCGCTGGCTAGCCCGATCGTCTATGCCGATTCCCTGATTGAAGGGCAAACCGGGCTACTGTACCAGTCGCCCATCGAGTTTGAAGACAAATTGACTCAACTGATTGCAAATCCGGACTGGCGACAGACGATCGCGGCCAATGCCTACACCTGGGTGCGGGATCATCGCCTCTTGAGCCAGCATTACCGTGCGCGACGAGCTTGGTACTTGGAAATGCTGGCTAAACGCGAACAATTGACTGCCGACCTGCAACGCCGGGTCCCGGAGTTAGGGTCACCATAAATTGACGCACCTGGTCCAAAACATTGCGCATCAAGGCGTAATCAGACGGGTAAGCAATGGGCGATACTGGATTTGAACCAGTGACCTCTCCCGTGTGAAGGGAGCGCGCTACCCCTGTGCCAATCGCCCGTAGGTTTCTACCTTAGCATGAGTCGGCGCAATATCGCACACCTTCAGGGCCGATCGGGGAGTTGCTGAATTAACCTCGTAATTTGATCAAACTGGAAGTTACTACTCCAATTAGCGAGACAGGTGCGTAGCATGGCCTGCGACTCTGGTACCTCGGTGAGTAATTCGGCAATGCGATCGTCAGACCCTCGAATGGCCGCTTGGGACAATTGCAGAATCCAGGCAGGGGGCATTGTGCGCAGGGCCGCTGCCAGATCGACGGTTGGCAGTGGAGGCACATGGGATACGAATGCCGCCCCCGGTGGCGAGGCGGGCGATCGCGGCTGGACTAAGGACCGCCCTGGCATCTGGCTTGGTGCGATCGACAAGTATTTAGCCATCTTAATAAATAATTCATCTTTTGTAAAAGGATTTTGTAAATAGTCATCAAATCCCGCCGCTAAAATTGCTGCCTTTGTACCACTAAAGATATTCATTGAAATTGCAATTAAAATAGTTGATGACTTGGGACATACAGGAGATTCAGAAAGTATCTCATCCACATTAGTTGTGATAATTTCAGGATCGATATTTATGGAATCTTCTTGATCACGAATTTTGTGAATTAAATCATAGCCTTCAATTGTCGATTCTTGAATGTCAACAAAAACCAAATTAGGTCGCCAACTTTGCCAGAGAAAGAATCCTTCTTCACTATTATTAGTCGTGCGTACAATGCAGCCCATTTTCGTCAAATTTCGTTCTAAAAAATGTCGATTTTCCCAGTTACAATCAACGACTAAAATCCGATATTGAGTGGACTCTAACATCCAACCTTGGGCCGGATGGTCTGACACTTCCACTGGCCAAGTGGGCAGATCAACCGCCTGGATAGGAATAGTGAAACTAAAGGTGCTTCCGTGTCCCACTGTGCTGGCGACAGAGATATTTCCCCCCATGAGGTTCACGAGGCGGCGGCTAATCGCCAGTCCCAAACCCGTTCCTTCCTGAGTTGCCTCGCCCACTTGTGTTTGGGAGAAAGGCTGAAATAATTTATGGAGTTCGTCGGCAGCAATACCTGGGCCAGTATCTTGGATCTCAAACTGTAATGGCTGGATGGACGGCAAATCCGGTGATGTTTGGGCTATCGCCAATGGGTAGATCCGACAGGTAATCGATCCTTTTTCAGTAAATTTAATGGCATTACCTAAAAGGTTGAGAAGAACCTGGCGTAACTTATGTTCGTCAGCTTTAATATAGTGAGGAACATTGAGATGATAGTCAAAGACTAATTCTAAATGCTTGGCATTGATCTTGACTTGAAGCATTTCTTCCAAATTTTTGAGAAGTTCATACAAATCAAAAATGTTTTCATTTAAACGTAGCTCTCCCACTTCTAATCTAGATAGTTCAAGTACTTCATTGATTAAATTCAAAAGATCTTGACCACTGCGATTAATAATATTTAAGTAGCGGATATTTTCAGGAGTCATGGTTGTATCGCGGCGCATCAGTTGAACGAAGCCGAGAATAATATTGAGGGGGGTGCGTAGCTCATGGCTCATATTGGCAAGAAACTCACCCTTGGTGCGGCTGGCGGTTTCTGCGGCTTCTTTGGCCTCTTGGAGATTGGCCTCAATCTGCTTGTGATGGCTGATGTCTTCTATTAATAACAACAGACCATCAGGATAGTTATGCGGGTATTGGTTGGCAGTTGGATGATACACCAATGGTTCCAAGATCATTTGAAACCAATTACTGGATTGCTTGAATTCATGGGTAATTACAGAGCCGCTGATGGTTAGGCGTTGCACATAGGCTTGCCACTGTTGTTGGCTAAGCCAGTGGGGCACCAGAACTTCACTTAAGCGATGACCGATTTCAACCTGTAACCAACGGCTCGCCTGGGGATTGCAAAACCAGATGTGGCCATCTAGGTCAGCGGCGAGCAATCCGATCGAGAGGTTACGGGCAATAGCGGCCTGGGTAGACTGCGATCGTCCAAATTGTTCGGCAAGGGCCGTGAGCTGGGCAATACGCATCTGGGAGCGGGAGGGTGCTGAGCGGTGGGGCGGGGTCACCGTCCGCAATGGGGCGGGTATTCCGGTAACCACGGGTACGACTGGGGGGGTATCAGGGGTATCAGCCGGACGGAGGACGAGGTCTTGATGATAGGTGGACCACAACTGCTCAATGTGCTGTTTCAGCAAAACATTCTCCCGTAGCCGCTCACTGATCGCGACGGCTAAGCCAGTGCAGCCAAATAGGAGCAACGGGAAGGCGATCGGTAGCAGGATGGCCATCTGGAACAACACGATGTCCAGAATCCCCCAACTCGCCAAAAGGCCGATCAGGAGCAATAGTTGCTGCCGCGTGTGCCGATAGCTCATGGCCCAGCCTAACCCGGGTCCCCCCAGTCCCAGCAGCAGCCAAGCCAACCATGCCCCAGTGATCGGTTGTAAAAAACGCTGGTTGAGCAAGTTATCAATGACAGCAGCGTGAATATAAACACTACTGGCTGGGGGCGATTGATCAAAGGGCGTGGTGAGGGGATCAATACCCGTGGCCGTGACACCCAGTAGCACGATCTTGTTGTGGAAGACATGGAGGGGAACCCGTCCCTGAATCACGTCCACAAACGAATAGTGTTGGAGTTGCTGGGCAGGGGCGGGCCAATTGATCCACAGATTCAGGGCTGGGAGCGGCAGTTCGATCGTTTCCTGGGTCAGGGCATGGACTTGGGCGCTGGCAATGCCTAGGGCTGGATAGCCATCCACTGTGGTGGTAATCCGACGGGCAATCCCGTCACCATCTACGGATTGCATGATATGACCAACGGCGATCGCCGCTGCTTCCAATTGGGGAACGGGGGGCAGGGGGTGGCCCATGGGATCGCGGGCTTGGGCCAGGATGACTCGACCCTGGGCGAGCATGGCAACCGCTAGCTGCGTATCGTGGTGACTGGGTTCTGACCAGAGCAGGTTAATGGTGATCGCACTGGGATCAGCCGCCGTTAAAATCTCTAGCAACTGGGCATAGTACTGTCGTGGCCAGGGAAAGCGGCCTAATTGCCTGAGGCTGATATCGTCGATCGCAATTAAAACAATGCGATCGTCCCACCCTAGCTCACCCCGTACTTGAAAGCGGGTACGATAGGCAATCTGCTCCAGCGGTTGCAAGGCACCAATTTGAAGTAAACCAGCGATAAACAGTGCTGCTAAACCGCCGGGTAATAATCGCCATCCATACTCAGATAACCACCACTTCATGGACTTGCGTCTTACCTAGGGGTGTAATGACTTTAACGCGAATCCGCAGGCGCGAGGCAACCGGTAAATCTATGGCAAAGCGACCATTGCGATCGATGTTAATGGGCAAGGCTTCCACAGAGACCGTGTTAACCGGATCAACCTGAGCAACTAACCGCTGACGACGCACATTATTCACAATCCGGCGTTCAATCTGATAACGCAGACCAGTATCGTTGCGTAGGGGGACCGGGGGAGAAGGGATCTCGCCCGGTAGAATCAGGTTCTGGAAGCCAGCCGCCACATTCACACTTTGTCCTTGGGCCATCGTCTCCACCCGCCCTGTCAGGGTTGCCACACCGGTTTTACCGTTCGGCTGAACAGTCACCCCAAATTCCGTTCCCCGTACCCCGCTAATCCCGGCAGGGGTGCGAATTTCCAACTCCGACCCCCGGTGGGTGAAGCGCCGCAACTGTAGGCGCACTTGCCCCTTAGGCACCAACAACCGTGTAATTCGGCCATTGTCGGGGGCTACGGCAAGAGACTGAACCCGTACTTCCGTTCTCTCCGCCACGTTGACAAAGCCAATGCCGGTATCAACCTCCAGCGTTGCTGCGGCCCCCCCATCTGTCGTGATACCATCCCCAACCTGTTGTAAGCGATCGCCTTGACGGGCCGGACGGCTACGACTCTCCTGGTGGAACATCACCCGTCCCGATAGCTGTCTTAACATCAGCCAGCGATCGACACGGACAGGGACCGATTGGGGGTTGGCCCCCTGGACTTGGGAGAATACCAGGAAGAGAAGGGGGGCGAGAGTCAATAGGCAGGTTCGATAGCGCACAAGTACTGTCCTGTTAACCAACAAAGTTTCGCAAGGTTTGTAGTAACGACTGGAGGCGTTGCAGGCTAAGGCCTGAACTACAAACCTTGCATAATTTAATGATGCGCTGCATTAGTGGTCTGTCAATCCTAAGCTTGAGAGTGGCAGATAAACACTAAGATCATTCGACAGAAGCTCTTAGGATGACCGGGAAAATAATCCGTTCGTGCAGCGTCTTCCTAGGAGAAACGGACTCGTCTTGGTCACCCTGAGAACACTATCATCGCACTACCCCAGGGAGAGCGCTGTCGCCGGAGTTTAGTCCCTATCGGCAACCCTATAGTGTACGGCTGACAGAGCACTTGTTGATCGTTCCGATCGCGCCGCCCCATCATCCTCACCCTCGGCTTAGGACCTCGCTGCTTAGGACCTCATTTCCGGCTGCGAGACGGCGATCGCTAATTCTCGATATCGACGCGGATCACCCTCGTCGAAGACCGATCGCTCTTGTTCCTTACGGGCATACAGCGTTTCTAGAATCTGTTGCCAATCGGTCGCCGAGAGGGGAGAGGGTTTTGCGTCCTGCACGGCAGGAGCTAGAGCCATCCCGGCCTGGAGTTGCTCCTGAGCCAAACAGGCCCGCGCCCGCACCGCCCAACTGGCATCTTCATCCGCCATTCGGGTGAGCTGGGTGTGAATTTGCGATCGCCAATGGGGATAGCTCAGCCCAATCCCAGTGGCCAGGGTTTCCAGACCAACAATTGCCGCATAGCGCACAACCCACTCTTCATCCTGCTGGGCCACAAACAACAGCGCTTCCAGGGCTTCCTCTTGGGCAATTTCTAATAGATCGGTAGGAAACCAGTGCCATTTCATGGTTCCCAACCCCCGCGCCGCCGCTCGCCGCACACTCATGGAGAAGTCTGCCGTTGCTGCCCCCAGTAGCGTCACTAACCCACGCGGATCACCAATCCCTGCCAAGGCACGAATTGCCCACGATCGGGCAGTGTAATTGTGCTGATCCAATTGCTCTAACAGTGCTGGAATGGCGGGTTCACCAATTTGAATTAAGCCTTCCACCGCTGCAACGGCTGCACCTGGGTTGTTGTAGCTGAGGACGGCCATCAGGGTGGGAATACTGCCTACCTGGCCAGTAGCCGCCAGCGCTCGGACAGCCTGGATCAGTTGAGGTGCAGAATGGGCCTGTTCAACGGCACGAATCAGGGGAAACACGGAGTCTGACATAGGATCAGGATTCAGGAATAGGTGGGGAGGCAAACATGGACTAGTACAGTGAACATAAAGTTCTGCAACGTTGGTAGTAGCGACTTGAGTCGTTGTCGGCTAAGCGATCACTTAAAACGTTGTATATATAACTAAATTATGCGCTGCACTCGCTACCTATATGCTATCCGTCTAGGGGGTGATTAGCCGTCGTCCAGGCGATAAGTTGAGCGATCGCATCCCACCCGGATTTAAGCCAACAATCACGAATACTTCACACTTACAAGAGTTGATCCATGAGGATCATGACCTGTCTCGCATCTTCCGAAAGGGTGGGCAAAGGAGTCTGTTGGACTTGCTTTTCCAGTAGCCCTTTCAGGGAAATGAGTTTCAGGCTGTTTTCCGCCAGGGTTTGGGCAATCGCCGTAGCCGCTGGGGCATAACCGATCGCGCCCAAATCTGCTAAAGCGGCCCGCCGCAGGGGCAATTTATTTCCTGATAACGCCTGGACCAATCGCTCCGCATAGGCGGCCTCCTGGGTCAGTGCGTACATGGCTCGCGCTGCCGCGTACTGCAACAGTTCAAAGGGATGCTCTAGAAAGGGTTCAATGAGCGGGATAGCTTCGGTGGCGTTGAGGTCACCCAAGGCTTCTAGAATCGCGGCATAGGGATGGCGCAGTCGAATGCCATCGTCTAGGGGTTGGGCAGCCGCTAACCCACCCGTTAACAACGCCATCAGGGGGGGGATGGCCTGCCGATCGCCCAGGCTTCCTAGGGATTGGGCCGCCGCCTCCCGCACGTAAAAGTCATCGCAGGCGAGGCAGTCGATCAAGGCTGGGACCGCTTGGATATCTCCCAACTTACCGAGGGCACGCGCCGCATTGCGACGGAGCGGATAGCCGCCTTCGGTTGTGCGATCCGAGTCATCCGCCAGACTGTCCATGAGGGCCGCGATCGCGGCGGGTGTAGCCACCCGAAACCGACCTAACCACCAAGCCGCATAATAACGCAGCCCCAAGTCGGGGCCGCGCAGGTTAGCGATCGCTTGTTCAATCGTTAAAGACGACTCATCACCCGCAGCATCCGCCAGTGACAAGTCACGTGAGTCTTCAAAGTTAGCCACTTGCATGGGCATTAGATACATTTAGGCTTTAGTCAAAGCACTCGCTGGCACTAGGCGTCAGCACTGGCAGCAATCGGTGCGATCGACACGATTTGGCCACCCATGCGCGTAATGCGCTGCATCTCTTCATTCATCCGACTGTAAGGAACCGTAATGAAAACACTGGCGCTTGAACGAATGGGGGAATTCATCCGATCCGTCTCTTCGTTTTGACGGAGGCCAGTGACTTCATAGCGAAAATACCGAGTACCCAACATGATCGCTGTGCTCCAAAAATATCCAACAATAATGACGCAAAACAAAAATGGGATCTCAAATTAGGCAAACCTCCCCCCATATCTCTTTAAGAAAATCCTTAAAACTGGGGGGACGTTACCTACCCTGAAATGGATTACCAAAACACTCTAGGTATCCCAATTATTCAGGCTGCGAGTCAAGAACCCGATAGTCAGCGCAACCTAAACTTAAAGGGGCGTAATGCTGGCAATCGTACCGCCTTGGCGTTGAACCCGTTGCATATTGTTCGACAGTTCCTCAAAGGGGATAATCACAACCCGATTGGAACGGCGAATACTGGGATAACCGGGCTTCGAGAGTGCGGCAATTTCCACCCGGAAAAGACGACCGGAGCCAAAGGCTTCCGAACCTCCAAAGGCGCTGTTGACCGGCACTCCCCGCATAGACGGACGGGTATAGGGAGTTCCTGGTGCTACGACCGCAGAAGCTTCACCTCGCGCCAATTCCGTCACGAGATTAGGATAGTTACCTTGGAATTGGCCGCGACTGCTGGTGGCATAGCCCCGATACAGGCTGAACAGACGGGTAAAGCCCACCGTGCGCTGTCCCGCACCCGTAGTCACCAAATCTTGGTAATAGGGAACGATGTTCTCACCGAAAGCCGCTTGATATTCGGGCGAGTCGATGTAGGAGTCGATATCAGCATCGTAACCGCTGGTTTCATACAGATCCAGGTGATAGCTGATTTCGGTTTGATCGTAGGGGGCACGCCCTAGCAAATGCTTGTAGTTGAGTTCCGTGACGCGGCTGTGGAAGTTGTTGTAGAAGAACTTCGACTTATACAGTTCCGATTTGGCCACGGCTCGGACAAACTCTTTAACGGTGATCTTGCCGTCCCGCAACAGGGATTCAGGAATGACCAGACGTTCGGAGGCCATCAAATAGTCATTCCCCAATAGTTGACGATAAGCAGCACGAATAACGGCATTAACATCGTCTTCAGTCGCATTGGGACGCAGTTCGATCGGGGCAGCATCACTAAACGCTGAAGTCCCTAAGCGGGATGCTTGTGCGGTAATAGGCACTGAAATACTCTCCTTTAGTCAGTGTTTTCAGGTAGTCAGTGTTTTCAGGGAATGAGGGGCTGGTCATGAAGGGGGAAAGATCAGCGATCGCACATCCAACCTGAGAGGTTATTAATAATTAAAGATTACTGAATGTGTGTTTTTCAGTCCAGGAGGAACAAAAAACGAACTTAATTACTAACCTCACTGCTGGCGAGGCTAAACGCCAGCGCGATCGCCGATCTTTGTCGCACTACTTTACACAGGCTGAACACTCAAAACCTTGCTGCCAGCCCGGTTGAGTTGTTGTAGCTTATTCGACAACTGATCGTAGGACACCAACATTTCCATTGTGCTCCGACGAATGGTCGGGGCCGTGGCCGAAGATCCCTGCATGACGCGCACACGGTACACATCACCTCGACTCCCCCCCAAGCCACCACTCAAAGCTCCCGCCGTCGGCGGTGAGATGGGCGAGGTGGTATTGCGAGCCAGTTCCCAGGTCAGGCGGGGTGCGGTTTGGGCTTGGGCGCGATCGCTGTTGGCATAGCCCCGGTAGAGTTGGAACAACCGCGTAAAACCAACCGTTTGTTGGCCGATTCCAGTCGTTACCAAATCCCGGTAGTAGGGCACCACATTGTCACCAAAGCTCTGTTGATATTCGGGTGAATCAATATAGGAATTGATCTCAGCCTCGTAGCCTTCAGAGGTATAGAGGTCAACGTGATAGGCGATTTCAGCCTCATTATAGGGAGCACGCCCCAACAGATGCTTATAGTTCAGCTCAATGAAGCGTACTTGAAAATTGGGATAGAAAAATTTATTGCGATACAGTTCAGACTGCGCCAAAGTACGCACAAAATCTCGAACTGTAATTTGCCCTTGCCGCAACAGAGATTCCGCGCTAGTCAGGCGCTCACTCTGCATAATGTGCTCATTGCCTAAAACCTGACGATAGGCAGCCCGGATCACGGCATTGACATTATCTTCGCTGCGATTCGGACGTAGTTCAGTTGGATCGGTTTCCTGGAACGCACTGATGCCCAGGCGTCCAGACTCTTTTACACCAGCCATACTGTTTCCCCTACTTGATTTGTTATTGGACTACTGAATTAGCCAATCTAGCCAATGTTGTTATATCGGCGTTAAGCAAAATTGCCCGGTAAGGTCATCAACTCTCATCGCAAAACGACATGAAGCTGATTAACCCTGCCGGGCAACGTGAACGCGATCTAGCTCAGGGCGTTGATAGCGTAGTCGATGTAGGAGTTGGCTTCCGTACCCGGATCGCCAGTAATACCGTGGTTAGCCTTGATGTACTTCAGGGCTTCCACATACCAGCTGGGAGACAGATCAAAGGTGCTGTTGATTTCAGCCAAGCCAGCAATCAGGTACTCATCCATCGGACCCGTACCGCCAGCGATCAGGCAGTATTGGACCATCCGGAGGTAGTAGCCGATGTCACGAACGCACTTGTCTTTGCCGCGTTGATCGGAGGCGAAGTTGGAACCCTGCATTTGGGTCGTGTAGGGGAACTTCTGGTAAACGGCGTTGGCCGCAGCATTTGCCAAATCATTGGCCTTGGCAGCCAGAGCCTTTGCAGCTTCCAGGCTAGGACCAGCTTGACGCAGACGACCAAAGGCAACTTGGAGTTCGGTGCTGCTCAGGAAACGACCTTGGGAATCTGCAGCTGCAACTGCTTCAGTCAATGGGGTTTTCATTGGTTTGATATCTCCCTAATGGATGGTTTAGCAAATCGGTTTTTGTTGAGACAAATCGTGGCCGTCCTACCCATAGCGATGTAGTGATGAACCACTCAGGAGCCTGATGAGTTGGCTTAGGCAACAGCGGCAGCAGCGCGATCGAAGTAGCCAGCCAGTTCCGACATCAAGGAGCTGCAATCGCCACGGGTAATGCCATTGGGATCGTTAGCGATCGCAACAGCGGCTTCCTTCATCTTTTGCACGCCAGTTGCGACGGAACCACCAGGAACACCCAGGGCGAGGTAGGTTTCGCGCAGACCATTCAAGCAACGATCATCCAGAACGCTGGCATCACCGGTGTAGACAGCGTAGGTAACATAGCGCAGGATGATTTCCATGTCGCGCAGACAAGCTGCCATGCGACGGTTGGTGTAAGCATTGCCACCAGGCGCAATCAGTTGGGGCTGTTCAGCAAACAGGGCGCGAGCGGCGTCAGCAACGATCGCAGAAGCGTTACCGGTGATGCGGTTAACAACATCAATCCGCTTCAGGCCATCCTTAACAATGGCGGACAGTGCATCAAGCTGTGCCCCGCTAACATATTCGCCACGAGTGTCAGCTTGGGAAACAACCCTGGTATATGCGTCTAGCATTGGTTTTAATCTCCTAAATCGTTCCTAAATCGTGTTGATGGTGTGGAAGATTGGCTCTATTCCTGAACCGATTACGCAGTCAGTTATAGACAACTTAGACCCACAAGACCGGAAGCCGGAAACGTCAACAGAACTCAGAGGGGTTATCGTTTTTGAGCGCCCTAGGCATGATTTCCTAGGGATTTCAGTAGCTTAGCCAACAGTCCTCGCTTACCCAAAATGCTTTCATAAAGATGCCGAGAGCTATTCGATAAGAGAGAACCCGTCAACTGAGTACCGAACCCAAAGGCAACCTGTCTGATCTCTGTTTTCATGTACTTCCGTGACCTTCATTATACTAAGACGAATAGTTCCCCATTGGTTTTTTTAGTTATCACAAGTTTTTATTTCTTTACGTTTCGCAATGTTTGCAACACCCGTTTAACGCCGATAAGACTAGGCTCCTAAGCTGTAATCCTTGCGTATAGAGGATCTTAGCAAGTGCTGTCCCATATCCCTCGGCTCCGTGTTTGTCTCATGATTGGGGCACCTTGGGGGGGGAAGCAGTCGCTTAGGTGGACCTACTGGGGCGATAGGCAGGGGTTTAGCTAACGGGACGGGCGATCGTTACAACCGTTTCCCCGCCATCACTTCTCCGATTTAGGGGTCTGTTTGCACCTTGAGTCGCCCTGAGCAGGATGGCACTTCACGGCTCAACAACAGATCATAAATAGGGAAACTTGTCTACACTCTGTAATATTTCGTCGCATTTTCCTAATAATTACCATCCTCTGACCGATAAATCCCGGTTATCCATCGTCAAGCCGATGCTGGCGTCACGCAAATAGATATGGATATGGATATGGATATAGGCTCGGTAGATTCCCAATAAAGCAACAGCGTGGGATAGCCGTCTGAGCGCGATCGACTGCTGGGGATGACGCTAGGGGGGGCGGATCGGGATGTTATCGATCCACAGGTGGGGGCGGGGAATGTCGCATCGGCTACGGGGGCGATCGCGCCTCGTGTTAGGGGTACTCGCGGGGGTGAGTGGCCTGGTCTGCGGGGGGTGTCCGATCGTGCCTTCAACGGTGCCACCCGTAGCCCACTCCGATTGTCCCCCAGGGTCGCCGCCCGTAAGCTTTCCCCCGGAGCTAACACCGGCACGACAGCAGCAACTCCAGTCCTTCCTCGATCGTTATCGGGCCGAACACACCCTACCAGGGGGGCTGCTGTGGGTGAGGACACCTCAGGGCACTTGGGTCGGTAAATCGGGGGTACGGGATCTCACCACCCAAGCCCCATTACAGGTTAGCGATCGCTTTCGGATTGGCAGTATAACCAAACCGTTTTTGGCGGTCCTGGTCCTGCAATTGGTTCATGAAGGCAAGCTGGCCCTAGACGATCGCATTGGGCAATGGTTACCCGCCCCCCTGATCCGGTCCCTGCCCCAGGGCGATCACCTCACGGTCCGGCAACTGCTCAGCCACACCAGTGGGCTGGCGGATGTGCGCGATAGTCCCGCTTTTGAGGCCCAACTCCAGGCCCAACCGACGCATTCCTGGACCCTAGCAGAAATTCTCCGGTATGCCGTAGCCCAACCACCCCAGACCCACCCCGGCCAGTTTCACTATGCCAATACCAATTACCTATTGTTGCAGCGCTTGCTCGAAGAGCGCACGGGCCAGCCACTCGCGATCGCCCTCCGGGAGCGCCTTTTGGACCCCTTGAGCTTAAATGACACGACCCTAGAAACAGTCCCCCAACCTAACCTGGTCAGCGGTTATGGCCATTGGGACGGGGACAACAATCCTGATAACTTTTCCAGGATTAACGAAGCCTATGGCTTGGGCGATAGCGGCCTAGTGAGCACGGCTGCCGATCTCGATCGCTTTGTCCAGGCCCTCTGGGTTCAGCACTGCCTCCTTCCCCCGGAACTGCAAGCACTCATGTCCCAACCCCAAGCAGGAGGTATATCCCACCCAGACGGCGCGATCGGCTACGGTGCGATCGGCTATGGTCTCGGCCTCGAAAGCTGGCAAACTCCCTGGGGAAAAGCGATCGGACATGGCGGGCGTTTCGGGGGATTTGTAACGCTTATGTTACACATAAGTAATTATCAACTCACGGTAATTGTGATGATCAACCACGAAGATGGGGATGCTAGGCACCTAGCGGAATTAGCGCAAAGGCTTTTACTTAAAGGCGATTGAGCGATTCTGATCAGAGCCGAAATCCGGCGAGTGATCGAGACTTCGCTGGATATTTTTTTGATGAAGTGCTTATCAAAAGTTCAATTTACTTCATATACTAAGGGATAGGTATTTCTCCCCATTAGTGTCATGTCTGGTACTGAATTCCCCTGGCTCACCGGAATCATCCTCCTCCCCCTCCTCGCAGCCCTGCTGATCCCCTTCCTTCCCGATCAACACGGCAAAACGGTTCGTTGGTACGCCCTTGGCGTTGGCTTGGCCGACTTTGCCCTCATGCTCTACGGGTTTGGGCAACACTTCGATCTTCGTAACCCGGCCCTGCAAATGGCTGAGCGTGTAGCTTGGATTCCCCAACTGGGTGTCCAGTGGTCCCTAGCAGTCGATGGGGTCTCGATGCCCTTGATCCTGCTGACGGGCTTAATTAACACCCTGGCGATCGTCGCTGCCTGGAAAGTGGAAACCAAGCCGCGTCTGTTCTACTTCCTGATGCTGGCGCTCTACAGTGCCCAGATTGGCGTCTTTGCCGCCCAGGATTTAATCCTCTTCTTCTTTATGTGGGAACTGGAACTGATTCCGGTCTACCTGCTCATCTCGATCTGGGGTGGTCCCAAGCGCCTCTACGCCGCCACTAAGTTTATTCTGTACACGGCGCTAGCTTCGATCTTTATCCTAGTGGGTGGCCTCGCCCTCGCTTTCTACGGCGGTAACGTCACCTTTGATATTGCCGAACTGGGCCTTAAGAACTACCCGATCGGTCTAGAAATTCTGGCCTACGCGGCCTTCCTGATTGCCTTCGGCGTGAAGCTGCCCCTCTTCCCCCTCCACACCTGGCTGCCCGATGCCCACAGTGAAGCCAGTGCCCCTGTCTCGATGATTCTCGCTGGGGTCCTGCTGAAAATGGGCGGTTATGCCCTGATCCGGCTGAACCTGGAATTGCTGCCCAGTGCCCACATTTACTTTGCACCCGTCCTCGTTATCCTTGGCATTGTCAATATTATTTACGGTGCGCTGACCGCCTTTGGGCAAACCCACCTGAAACGGCGACTGGCCTGCTCCTCCATCTCCCACATGGGTTTCGTCATGCTGGGGATTGCCTCCTTTACTGAGATTGGCCTGAACGGCGCAGTGCTGCAAATGCTCTCCCACGGGCTGATTGCAGCGGTCCTCTTCTTCCTCACAGGCGTCACCTACGAGCGTACTCACACCCTCGATATGCCCAAGCTGGGTGGCTTAGCCCAGTCCATGCCCAAGACCTTTGCCCTGTTCACAGCAGGGTCCTTTGCCTCCCTCGCGTTACCGGGGATGAGCGGTTTTGTCGGTGAATTGACTGTATTCCTGGGCCTTGCCAACAGCGATGTTTATACCGCTAGCTTCAAAGCCCTAGTCATCTTCCTGGCGGCAGTAGGGCTAGTGCTCACTCCGATTTACCTGCTGTCGATGTTACGTCAGGTCTTCTACGGGGCCAAGAGCAATTCTGGCATCGTGATCGAGGACTACCTGGGGGATCTCAAGCCCCGCGAGATTGTGGTGGCTGTGTGCTTGTTACTGCCGGTCATTGGAATGGGCCTCTACCCGAAATGGGCCACCCAAGCCTATGACGTGACCACGGTGCAAGTGGCCTCCAACGTGCGGGAAGTCCTGCCCCTAGTGGTGCAACAACGTCAACCGCTATATGCCCGCGCCTTCACAGCGCCCAAGTTGCCGACGCCAGAGCCGCAGGCCCTTCTGGGGATTACCCATTAACCCTGGTGGGGTGGGGTGGGGCAACTCGGTCCCACTCCTCTCTACTCACAGCCGTCTGACCGCAGGGGGTGTTGTGTTCCCAGTCTTAAAGTCAATCTTAAAGGTGCCCACTCACTCTAGACGCTAAAAGCTGACCTAGATATTCTAGGAATATCAATGGCTTAATACGAAAGCAAGGTCAGTGAATTATGACGGACTTGAATCGCGGCATTATGAAGTTTGACGGGGCCGACAGCCTTCTGGCCATTCTGGTGTCGGCAGTGCTGATTTTGGGCAGTATTGGAGTGCTGATTTGGTGGTCCCTCCATTCTGCGTATGTCATTGGTTAGGGGATTAGGCTAGACAGCCATGCGAGCGATCGTCTCCGGAGCTTCGGGGAAATGCCGCTCGGTGTGGCGAGCAAAAACGGGTTGAAATCTTAAGTGAAATCTTAAGAAATATACCCCCCTGATGGGTGAGGACTCGCAAAGCCGGGGCGTTCGCTTACAATAGAGGGAGCGGAGACGCATGTTTCCGTTCACTCCTCACACCACACTCCGCCTAGGCACTGCCTAGGCGGTTCCTAACCCAACCTTCGGGATAAACCATGTTTTTGGGACAGACTCAGTCGATCGCAAAGCAGTTGTGGAGCAGGCAGAATGCCTACCATTAGGGCAGCCTAGATGGCGATCCCTTGTTAAATTTGTGATCTACTGAAACTGGCCCTTTGGAACAAACCAAGCGTTTGGCATAACCTTTGGTTGGTAGGAAAAGGCACCGCGAACAGAGGCAATGGAATTGTCAGCAAACGTTGCTAATTGTGACTGAATGTGTCTGTATGCGCGAGTTTGGTCGAGGACGGGTTCCAGTTTGTTATATTGAGTGCTTGAGAGAAAACAAGAGGCAAGGAATTTCCAGATGTCAGCAGCCGCAGCAGTTACGGACACTACATTCAAACAAGAGGTGCTGGAGAGCGACCTTCCCGTTCTAGTTGATTTTTGGGCACCTTGGTGCGGTCCCTGCCGCATGGTGGCTCCGGTGGTGGATGAAATTGCCGATCAGTATGACGGCCAGGTCAAGGTTGTTAAGGTCAACACTGATGAGAACCCCAGTATTGCCAGTCAGTACGGTATCCGGAGTATTCCGACACTCATGATCTTCAAGGAAGGTCAGCGTGTTGATATGGTCGTGGGTGCGGTGCCCAAAACAACGCTGGCCACTACGCTGGAAAAGTATCTCTAACCCCAAGGTATCTCTAACCCCAAGTTAATGGGTTTACTAGAGACAATTTGTCTTGGTTGGGCGCTCTAGAAGGCTGAATCTGGGGCGCTTTTGAGTCGGTTATGGCAGTAACACTATGGTCTCCCTTCCCCCTGACGATGCGGCATTAGCAACGGAAGTGGCTGATTTAGTCGCGCAGTTACCTAATCTCAAGCATAATCAACTCATTCGGCAGGCATTGAGAACGCTGGTCCGATTGGCTCAGGGTGAGATCGATCGCTTGGACTGGAAGATTCTCGCATCTACGCTGCACGATATGGAACGAGCGGCCCAAGCGTTCTACCCTTATCGCCATGTGCGGAAAGTCACGATTTTTGGTTCGGCACGCCTGCAACCAGATTCTTCAGAATACCAACAGGCGGTGGACTTTGCCCGGTGTATTACCCAGCAAGGATTTATGGTGATCACAGGGGCTGGCGGCGGCATTATGGAGGCGGGGAATGCGGGGGCGGGGCCAGAACATTCTTTTGGCTTGAATATTCGGCTACCGTTTGAGCAAAAGGCCAATCCCTATATTGAAGGGGACCCCAAGCTCGTCACGTTTAAGTATTTCTTTGTCCGTAAGCTGTTTTTGCTTAAGGAAAGTGATGCGGTGGCGCTGTTCCCGGGGGGATTTGGGACCCAGGATGAGGCGTTTGAGTGTTTGACCCTGAGCCAGACGGGGAAGTTTGGGCCGGTGCCAATGGTGCTGATCGATCGCCCTGGGGGGACCTATTGGCGATCGTGGAATACCTATATTGAAGATCACCTGCTGAAGTCGGGGCTGATCAGTCCAGCGGACCCCAGTGTCTATACGATTACCGATCGCCTGGATGTGGCCTGCCAAGCGATCGCGGATTTCTACCGGGTGTACCACTCCTGTCGCTACGTGGGGGATCTGCTCGTGATGCGGCTCAAACACGAGTTACTGGATGCGGATGTGGCGCAGTTGAATCAGGATTTCAGCGATATTTTGGTGAAGGGTACGATCCAGAAATGCCCGACGCTGCCGGAGGAGGCCGGGGATGAGACGGCGGGTTTGCCCCGGATCAGTCTGTACTTCAACCAGCAAGATTTAGGTCGTCTGCATCAATTGATCTTGCGGTTAAACCAGTTGGGGGCGGCGTATCCAGAGGCCCGCCATCCGGAACAGAAGTAAGGAACCCTATCGCCGGGGAGTTAGCCACTCGCCAACAACGCCGTTGCCAGGAATGTTAGGCTGAAATCAGTGTGCCCAGCGGTGATCGTCATGCCCCCATCCCAGCTACCCCCTGCGCTCAGTTCCCTGCCGGCCCGTGAAACGCTGCCGACCATGTACGATCTGCCCAGTGAAGATCCAGAGGAGCCAGGGTTGCCGGACGAGTTTCATGATCTCCAGCCGCAGTTGTTGCGGGAAACTTGCCAGTCACCGATCGTGGGACCAGAAGCCCTCTTTTTTGGCACGGATCTGAATCTTTACTATGATTGGCAACATCCGCTCTGGCATAAGCGCCCGGATTGGTTCTTGGTCATCGGGGTGAATCCCGCCACCCGGCAGACGGAGTTGCGTTGGAGCTATGTGGTCTGGCAGGAGCAGGTGGTGCCGTTTCTGGTGCTTGAGTTGTTGTCGCCGGGGACGGAGGATGACGATTTGGACCAAACGACGCGAGGTTCGGGTCAGCCGCCCACCAAGTGGGAGGTCTATGAGCAAATTTTGCAGATTCCCTACTATGGGGTGTTCGATCGCTACGAGAATCACTTTCGCTTGTTCCGACTGCACGAGGGCTGCTATGAGTCGATCGATTTAGTGGAACCTCGGTTTTGGTTCTCGGCGTTGGGGCTGGGCTTAGGTGTTTGGCCGGGAGCGTATGACGGGGTTGAGGGTTTATGGTTGCGGTGGTATGACGGGGAGGGGAATTGGGTACCCACGCCAAGAGAACGATCAGTGATGGATCGGTTGCGAGCAGAACAAGCATCGCTACGGGCAGAGCAGGAGCGAGAACGGGCAGAGCAGGAGCGAGAACGGGCGGAACGGTTAGCAGCGCGGTTGCGGGCTTTGGGAATCGATCCAGAAGCGGAAGGATCGCCTTAAAATTGCCCTGCTTAGCCGCTTAAGCGAACACCACTGTGCGGTTGCCGTAGACCAGGACCCGGTTTTGCAGGTGGAGGCGCACCGCTCGTGCCAGGACAATCCGCTCCAAATCCTTGCCCTTACGAATCAAATCGCTCGTATCATCACGGTGGCTCACCCGCACCACATCCTGCTCAATAATGGGGCCTTCATCCAGATCACTCGTCACATAGTGGGCCGTGGCCCCAATAATTTTCACCCCACGATCGTAGGCCCGTTGATAGGGATTAGCCCCCGCAAAGGCTGGTAAAAATGAATGGTGAATATTGATCATGTGGGGAAACTGGGCGACAAATTCCGGCGAAAGAATTTGCATATATTTAGCCAGCACCACCAGATTGATCTGGTATTCTTGCAACAGTCCTAGTTGTTTTGCTTCCTGTTCGGATTTGGTATCTTTTGTAACCGGGAGGTGGTAATAATCAATGCCAAACTGATCGGCAATGGGTTGCAGGGTCGGATGGTTGCTAATGATTAGGGGAATCTCGACGGCAAGTTCCTGGGCTTGTTGGCGCCAAAGGAGGTCCAGCAAGCAATGATCCTGACGGCTGACCCAAACCGCAATGCGCGGGATGGTGTCTGAGAAGTGTAGCTGCCAAGTTGCACCTAGGGGTTGGGCGATCGCCTGAAAAGCGGGTCCAATCAAATCGCGAGGCAAGTTAAAGCCCTCTAGTTGCCACTCAATTCGGGTCAGGAAAGTCTTGGAGTTAAAGTCCGTATGGTGATCCGCATGGATAATATTGCCACCATTCGCATAGATAAAATTAGCGATCTTAGCGACTAGGCCCCGTTGATCGGGACAGGAAACCAGTAAGGTAGCAGTGGGGCTAGACATGTTACAACGAAGAGGGTGGGTGCATTGGACACAAATAGATCATCTAGACAATCCGATCGCGTCTCAGCGGAGTGGCGATCGCAAATTGTGTAGTTAAACGTAAGCACAGGGAAGCATCATACCGTTCACTAGTCCTGAGGAGAGCCATCTTCGGGAAAATGGCGGGCACACTGCACGGATCATTGCCTATTGTAGTTGCCGAAGAGGATCAAAGATTGGCATGGCATTCATGAAGTTTCCAGACTTTCGTCGGCAGGAGACCACTACAGCCGATTTGCCAGCCCAAACAGCACTGGGGGGGGCCTCTATCCTTGCACCCAAATCACTGCGAGCCGCTTTAACTGCCGAGCCGCCGTCAAGCCTCCCCATTGAGGACACGGCTGAGCCAAGCGAACTGGTCACCCAATTTCTAGAGATCGGGATCGCCCTATCCAGCAGCCGTAATCTGGAAGACATTTTGCAGTTAATCCTCCAGATTAGTTGTGAGATTACGTGCAGTGATGCTGGTAGCGTTTACCTAATCGATCGCAGCGGTCCCGAACCAAGTTTGATCTTCAAGGTAGCCCAGAACGCCTCGCGCCCCAACGTTGCCTGGAAAGAATTTACGGTGCCAATTACCCAAAATAGTTTGGCGGGCTATGTGGCCATCACCGGAGAAAGCCTGAACCTGCCGGACGCCTATCACCTACCTCCAGGGGTCCCCTACAAGCTCAACCCCCAATTTGACCAGGCCATTCCCTACAAAACGCGATCGGTCCTGGTACTGCCCATGCAAAATCAGGAGAAGGAAATTATTGGCGTGCTCCAGTTGATCAACCGGAAGATCAGCCCAGAATTAGTGGTGGGGCCAGACAATGTTCACCAGGTAACGATCCCCTACTCCAAGTGGGAAGAAAAGGTGATCCGGATTTTGGCCTGTCAGGCGGCAGTCTCGATCGAACGCAGCCAGCTACAGGACAGTATTGAACAGTTGTTTGAAGGGTTTGTCACGGCATCGGTACGGGTGATTGAAGCACGAGATCCAACAACTTCGGGCCACTCAGAACGGGTCGCCGCCCTGACCGTGCGCTTAGCGGAGGAAGCCCATGCGATCAGTAGTGGCCCCTTGCGCGGGTTAACCTTTAACGATCGCCAAATTCAGGAAATCCGATATGCGGCCCTGTTACACGACTTTGGCAAGGTAGGGGTCCCGGAAGCCGTTCTGGTCAAGGCGAAAAAGCTGTATCCTGATCAACTGGAAGTTGTCCGCCATCGCTTTGCCCTGGCCCGCCGCACCCTGGAGTTGGACTGCGCTCAAAATAAGTTTCGCTACTTGATCGAACATCCCCACCACGATCATCGGGGGGCCGAATCCGCTTGTCCGCATTGTCAGGCCCAAGCCGAACTCGATCGCAAACTGACAGCAGCCCTGGAAAAGCTTGACCACTACTGGCAACGGGTCCTAGAAATCAACGAACCTCAGATCTTGGAAAGTCGTGGTTTCCAAATTTTGACCGAAACGGCCCTCGCTGAACTGTCCGAACTTTCCCATTACACCTATCAGGATATTGATGGTACCCTGAAACCCCTCTTGACCCCTGCCGAGCTAGAGCAACTCCTGGTTCCCCGTGGCAACCTGACGATGCAGGAACGGCTAGCGATCGAAAAACACGCGGAACACACCTATAACTTTCTGATCCAAATTCCCTGGACCAAACACCTGAGTCAGGTGCCCAATATTGCGCGGGGCCACCATAAAAAGTTAGATGGGAGCGGCTATCCCTACGATTTAGAACTCCCAGAGATTCCAATTCAAACCCAAATGCTAACGATCGCCGATATCTACGATGCCCTCACCGCTGCCGATCGGCCCTACAAACGGCGGTTACCTGTCGCAGCAGCCCTCGACATTTTGTGCCAGGAAGCCGATAGGCAGAAGATCAACGCAGATTTGTTGCAACTCTTTGAACACCGCCAGGTCTTCACCTCAGTTGGCCATCATCTGGACAGCTAGTGCGGAGAGAACACCTTGCAGTTTTTTGCAATTCAGAAATATTTTTTGCAATTCCCAAATAACCCTGTGCTCTTGACCTCAATTCACCAGAGACTGGGTTATACCAACACTAGCAAGCCCCGTCAGAAGTTTGTCGTGACGACTGAAGTCGTCACCATCACCAGCAGCGGGGATAGTCACTAGGTTAAGGAGTAAAGGCAATGGCAGTTTTAAGCGGCGATGAGGGCAACAATCGCCTAGAGGGTACCCCTGGGAATGATACCTTGCGGGGCAACGGCGGCGACGACACCCTCAACGGTAACGCAGGCGACGATGCTCTCAATGGCAACGCGGGCAACGATCGCCTGGATGGGGGCGACGGCAATGATCTCCTGCGGGGCGGTAAGGGCAACGATTGGCTTGTGGGCGATGCCGGGGACGATGTGCTGTTTGGCGATCGCGGTCAGGATACCTTGACGGGGGGGGAAGGCCGAGATTGGTTTGTCTTGCGGCGACGCAATGGCGGGGCAGCCCCAACCAGTGTGGATCTCATCACGGATTTTCAAGCGGGGGAAGACTGGTTGGCCTTGAGTGGGGGCCTGCGCTTTGAGGATTTGGACCTAAGCCAGGAGGCCGAGGGAGCTGTAATCCGCGATCGCCTCACCGGGGAATATTTGGCCCTGCTGGCAGGCATTAACGCCAACACCCTGAGTGCCGCCAACTTTACCCACACCCTGCCCATCCCTGATCCAAGCACCCTGCCTAATGGTATTGCCAGTGGCGATACCACCCAGACGACCACTGTCCTGTGGACCCGTAGTGCAGTGCGGGGAGAGGTGGTGTTTGAGTACGGTCCTGCTGCCGATCGGGGGACGATCGCGGGACAGGCCACCGCGACCGTGAGCGATCCGCGCGTACCGGTACAGGTAGAAATCAATAACCTGGTCCCCAATACGGAATATGTCTACCGGGTGATCGATGCGGCGGGCGAAACCCAGTACGGGCGGTTTGTCACACCGGCTCCCCTAGGCACCCAGCAGGGTCTACGCTTTGGAGTATCCGGGGACCTGCAAGGGGAACTGGCCCCCTACGTGTCGATCCGCAATGCCAGTGAGCGGGATCTCGCCTTCTTCGTCCAGATGGGTGACATGGTTGAGGCCGATAGCGAATCCGCTGCCCTGCCCGGTGTGACCCAGGCCAAAACCTTAGATGAGTTTCGGATCAAGCAAAACGAGGTCTACAGTGAGCGCTTTGGCCTCAATACCTGGGCAGACTTGCGGGCCACCACGATGGTCTATAACACCTGGGATGATCACGAAGTCACCAATGACTTTGCGGGTGGCGTTCCCCCGGCTGACTCGCCCCAAAAGTTGGGTCTCTTTGGGGATGCCATCACGGGCTTCGTCAACCAAACCCCTGCCTTCAATGATGCCCTGCGGGCCATGCTGGACTACTTTCCCCGCCGGGAGACAACCTATGGCGAGACGGGCGATCCCCGCACTGAAGGCAGACAGCAACTCTATCGCTTCAATACCTTTGGCAGTGATGCCGCCCTCTATGTCCTGGATGTGCGATCGTTCCGAGATGCCCCCCTGCCCTTTATTTCGGAAGCAGCCCCTCAGGAGGCGATCGATCAACAGTTACAAAACGCCTTTGAACCGGGCCGGACCATGCTAGGAGCGGTCCAGTTGCAACAGTTGAAGGACGATCTGCTCCTCGCCCAACGGGAGGGGGTGACCTGGAAATTTGTCATGTCCAGCGTTCCCATGCAGCACTTCGGGATTGCCGTGTCCGGGGAACGGTGGGAAGGGTTTGCCGCCGAGCGGGCAGATCTGTTGAACTTCATTACCGCAAACCAGATCGAAAATGTGGTCTTTGTCACGGGCGACTTCCACGGCCACGTGGTCAATAACGTCACCAACCAGCAAGGCTTTGGCCTGCCCCAAACCCCCACGGGCGCGTTCGATGTCATGATTGGCCCGGTGGCGATCCAGTTAACCGTGCCCTTCCTACCGCCGCCGTTTAATCAAACCTTTGCGGCTCCCTTTGGTCCGGCAACGGTCGGGTTTACCCCCGCCTCGCTGTTGGCTGCCCAGGGGAAGAGTCAGGCGGAATATCTGGCCCTAACCGATCGCGCCGCCAAAGACCAGTATGTGCGTGAGATTTTGGACTACCGCACGGCCACCCTGCTCGGTTATGACCCGATCGGTCTAGAGGGATCAGAGATCGATGCGACCTTACTCCAGGGAGAATTCCTGGCCACCCATACCTACGGCTGGACCGAGTTTGATATTGCTCCGGGTACTGGGCAATTAACCGTGACCACCTACGGGGTGACGCCCTATACCGAGGCGAGTTTACTGGCCAGTCCTGACCCCATCCTCAATGCCCAACCGGAGATTGTGGCCCAATTTGTAGTGAATCCTTTTTAAATAGTTCGTCAAGGATTGTGGGGCAGGCTTTGAGTGGTCTATCAAGCTTGATTTTGTAGGTTTGGTCAAACGCAGTGCGACCAAACCAAACGATTGAGGGTGTTGGGTCTCGCACACTCGACACCAACCTACAAGTCTCCATTTTAGGTATGGCTGGCTGCTAGGGCAGTTTTCAAACTGGTTCTAACTACCCGTTGTCAGCCAGAAAAAACAAAAGCGTATGCAGGTCATGACAACCCACATACGCAAAATTGTGAACAACGCGGCTCAAATGGACCAGAACCTAAGCGGCAATTAGTAGGTTTCCACGTGCCAACGACCCGCCCGCTTCAGATCCTTTTGGTAATCTGACCAGGTGACCCCGTGCTTTGCCGCTGCCCCAGAGAGAGCCTTATCAATACCATCTTCCATGCCCTTAAGACCGCAAATATAGGTGTGGGTCTTCTCTTGCTGAATCAACTCCCACAAGCGATCGGCCTGCTCCGCCACCCGATCCTGGATGTACATCTTGCCACCCTCGGCATTTTGCTGTTCCCGGCTGATGGCATAGGTCAGTTGGAAATGATCCGGATGCTCAGTGGCTATTGCTTCCAAATCATCCTTATAAAGGATATTCGCCGTATAGGGAATCCCAAAGATCAGCCAAGCAAAACCATTGAACTTATAGTCCGCGTGGGTTTCTTTGAACATCCGCCACAGGTAGGCCCGGAACGGCGCAATCCCTGTTCCCGTCGCCATCATGATCACCGTCGCATTCGGATCATCCGGCAATAGCATCTCCTTGCCCACTGGCCCCGTAATCGCCACATCCGCGCCCACTTCCAAATTACAGAGATACGTGGAGCAGACCCCGTAGACGGTTTCGCCTGTTTCTGGATGCTTGTACTCTAGCTGGCGCACGCACAGGGATACGGTTTTATCATCGCCATGATCCCCATGCCGAGTAGATGCGATCGAATATAACCGCAGTTTGTGGGGTTTACCTTGGGCATCCGTACCGGGCGGAATAATGCCAATACTCTGACCTTCCACATAGCGCAAATCCCCTGCCGACAAGTCAAAGGTTAAGTGGCGTACTGTGCCCACACCCCCCTCACGCACGAGTTCATAGTTGGACAAACACTTGCCAATGTAGGGGTTATTGGGGCGGTAGATATTCACCGGCACATCTGCGTGTTTAGCCTTGGCCTTGGCCGGGGCTGCCGCTGGGGCTGCGGGGGCTGGCGGCGGGGGAACACTGCTGGCTTTACCGAGTTCGACTGGCTCGATCCGCACAATCTTGCCACCCATGCGGGTAATGCGTCGCATCTCTTCATTCATGCGACTGTAGGGCACCGTGATAAAAATACTGGCACTGCTCCGAATGGGCGCATCCATCCGATCGGTTTCAGCATTCTGCCGCAAGCCGGTGACTTCGTAACGGAAGAGACGACTACCCGCACTGGAGGAGTCGGCAGCACTTGAATTGTACATAACGATCTTGTCTCTCTCTAACCTTACCTAAACAACTAGGATGATTTGACTTAGGAACGCCTTAATCTATGATGCAGCAAGACGGTACCCTCTGGATGGCGATCGCTGTCGCCACCCCAAGACATTTCAATCATCCAATGAAACCAGGTGAGGCTGACGCGACTAGCGCGATTGTGCCGACAGACGGCCCATCGCCATCCCGCTAGTAGAGCCAAACCCAGGTTAAATCCAGAATCGGGTCAGCCTACCCTACCCCGGCGGGGCAACAGATATCAGGAAAGCTTGCGAAAAATGAGAAAAGTTATAGTTTCTTTTCGTCACACTTACCTTTAGCATGATAGAGAGGCAGTTCACCGTGTGCCTTGTTTAAGGGGACACGGTTCTGGTAGGATCTACCGTAATTTGGTAGTGCTTAATACCTAACCCTAACCGCCGGGGGCGATCGCTAGGGGCAACCCTGATCGTCCGAACGATTGTGACTCGGCAACTTGCCTCGATCGCGATCGCAGGCTGGGGAGCAACATCGGGAATCCGTGCCGGGAATTGCTACCCTAACGTCACGCAGCGAGTCATCGTGACTCACCTCCAAAGATTACTGTTAGCGAGTTTTGTTTGTTTAGAGGGACCCTATGACCAGTAAGCCAGACCGTGTGGTACTGATTGGCGTCGCCGGAGATTCTGGGTGTGGCAAGTCTACCTTCTTGCGCCGCCTAGCCGATCTCTTTGGCGAAGAACTGATGACCGTGATCTGCTTGGACGACTACCACAGTCTGGATCGGGTACAGCGGAAGGAGAAAGGGGTAACGGCACTCGATCCCCGCGCGAATAATTTTGATCTGATGTATGAGCAGATCAAAGCCCTGAAGGCGGGTAACCCGATCGATAAACCGATTTACAACCACGAAACCGGCACGATCGATCCGCCAGAACGTATTGTCCCGCGCCCCATTGTGGTCATTGAGGGGCTGCATCCGATGTATGACGAACGGGTGCGATCGCTGTTGGACTTTAGCGTGTATCTCGATATCAGCGATGATGTCAAGGTAGCCTGGAAGATTCAACGGGATATGGCGGAGCGCGGTCACCGCTACGAAGACGTAATTGCCGCGATTAACGCCCGCAAACCTGACTTTACGGCTTATATTGATCCGCAAAAACAATACGCCGATGTTGTTTTGCAGGTTCTCCCCACAAAACTCTTGCCGGAGGAGCAAGACAAGGAACACAAGTTCTTACGTGTACAGATGATCCAACGCGATGGGGTTGAAGGTTTTGAACCGGCCTACCTGTTTGATGAAGGGTCCACGATCGACTGGGTACCCTGTGGTCGTAAGCTCACCTGCCCTTATCCCGGGATCAAGATGCACTACGGTCCCGACAGCTACTATGGCAATGAAGTTTCAGTGCTAGAGGTGGACGGCCAGTTTGATAACCTGGAAGAGTTGATCTACATTGAAGGTCACCTGAGCAATACCTCGGCCAAATACTATGGTGAATTGACTCACCTGCTGCTGCAACACCGTGACTATCCGGGTTCCAACAACGGTACGGGGTTATTCCAAGTGTTGACGGGACTGAAGATGCGGGCAGTCTACGAGCGGTTGACGGCGGCTGAGTTGAAGATGCCGGCTCAAGTTTAAGGACCCGAGCAGCCGATGAGCAAGGGGCTTAAGCCCCTTGTCTGTTTTAAATGGTTATGACGCGATCGAGATGGGTATGCAAACATTTCATGCAGTGCCGTCAGCAGCTAACTCCAAAACTCATCCAGGTTAACAGACTCGATTTCTTGCTGGACTTCCTGGAAATAATGACTCTTGGTTAACATCGCAACTTCTTTATCCCGTTTCTTCTGATCGATTTCGATCTTGAGTTCTTCTAATTGCTTCCGCAGTTCATCTTCGCGGTGTTTGCGATCGCTAATATCCTGAACAATCCCTTCGTAGTACAGGACTTTACCGCTGTTGTCTCTAACAACACGGGCATCAATCTGCACCCAGATAATGCTACCGTCTTTGCAATAGCAACGATACTCAAAATCCTTAACTGAATCCTGTTGATCTAGAAGTGATCTAAATTCAATTCGCTTTTCTGGATCAACATAAAGTTGTTCGCCAATGTTCGTGATACTGGCAATCATTTCAGCAGGCGAGTCATAGCCATAAATTCTGGCAAGAGCGGGATTGGCATTGATAAATTCCCCTTCTGGGGAGGATTGGAAAATCCCTTCCAAGGCATTCTCAAAGATGCTGCGATAGTTCTCTTCCGCAATCCGTAGGGCTTCTTCTGCTTGCTTGCGATCGGTGATATCCCGCACCATAATCAAGACTTCATCTTCCCCCAACACCAGAATCCGTACTTCTTCATCCTGGGGCTGGCCATCAATAGTCAGCCGCTGCTCATAAACCTGTAAATAGCCCGTAATCAGGGCTTGCTCGATATGATACATACGCCGATCGGCCAGGTCCGGCGGCAGTGACTCGTAAACGGTTGTGCCGGCACTAAACCGCTTAACCCCGTGTACGCCGCGCAGGCGATCGCTCCCCACAATATCGATATAGGTCCCATCCCGCTTGGCCCGAATCATGAGGTCAGGAATCGCCGTGACAATGGCACGATTGGTTGCCTCACTTTGCCGTAACGCATCAAAGGACTCCTTGAGTTGACCGGCCATGCAATTGAAGGAATCCGCCAGGGTATCAACCTCAATAATTGAACTCGGATCAACCTGCTGATCGAGGTCGCCTTGGGCCACTTTGTTCGAGGTCTGGGCAACCCGCAGAAGCGGACGGGTGACCCAACGGGAAGTAAAAATCCCGATAGCGATCGCCCCCGCTAGGGCTAGGAGGATTAACCAAAGGGTGTTCCGGCGGCTAGCATGGATCTGGGCCATAAAATCCGACTCAGGGATAGTCAGCACTACTAGCCAATCGAGATTACCATCCTGGAAAGGCGCAACCTGAACATATTGTGGCTGACCATTCAGTGAAAAATCGAATTGTTGGACAGCCTGAATATCGTTTAGATCGCTAAATTGTGCCATTAACGCTTTCGCCGTCGATCGAATTGTTACGTCAGAACTGGCCGTCGCCAATAGCCGTTCGCTGGTTTCGCCCTGTTTTTCAAGCATTGGTGCTTCTGAAGAAGTTGCCACCAATTGCCCCGATCGTTCCATAATAAATGCGGTGCCTGTCTTCCCAATTTGGAGACTCTTCAAGAAATGATTGACTTCACGCGGCAAGAAGAAGTCGGCGGCACATACGCCAATTAACGCGTTGCTCTGGCGATCGTAGACGGGAATGCTAGCAGTAATAGTGGGAAATCCTGTGGCAAAGGCGATATAAATATCACTCCAGACTGCCTGATTGGTTGCCTTGGCTGCTTTATACCAAGGACGTTGGCGGGGGTCGTAGGGGCGATCCAGGGTGCCAATCTGAGTCGTTCGGTCCCCCTTAGCATCAAAACCAAAATCCTGGCGAATAAAGTTGGTTGAGGCATTGCTAAAGTGCAGAATCACCTTAGAAGCAGTATCCTGCTCTAGAACGCGACTAGTGCCCAAAAAGCTCCCCTTCTCATCCCCACAATAGACATAGCTGAGGGTTGGATAAATCTGCATGTGCTCCCAGAAATGGTACTCACCACTGGGATTGCTGACGTTAATATCTCCCTGGGCAAAAGCACTAGAATTCAGGCGATTGATCGTCTTGGGTGCCGCCGTGTAGGCATTTAGTTTCTCCGTAATTCTCGTGGTGAGTTCCGTCCGTAATTGACTGGCAACATCATTGACTGCCTGCTGCCCACTTCGGTAGGCAATGAATCCGACTAGCCCAACCGCAGCCATAATTTGCAAGACAAAGGGAACAACCAGGGTAGTGCGGAGGCGAAATTTATAGGGGAGATTAGCAATGTCTTTAGCAATCTCTTTACCAGTCATTAAAATCGCTCACCCCAGCAATCCATTCTTCTAATTTTCGTTCGGGTTCTGCTGCATTAAACAAATGCAAACCAAAATCCTGGGAAAGATCTTGGCAAACTTTAATCCCCCGGACACTGTTGCCCTTGGCATCTAATAGCGGCGAGAAGGTACCAATTCCCAATTTGCCAGGAACGACGGCTGTAATGCCGCCGCCCACCCCGCTTTTAGCCGGTATCCCCACCCGATAACACCACTCCCCCGATGCATCATACATCCCACAGGTTAGCATGACGCTAATCACATCTTGGACATAGTGTTCATCGAGCGCCCGTTCTTGGGTGACGGGATTCACACCCCCATTAGCCAAGGTCGCAGCCAACATGGCCAAGTCCCTAGCGGTGACTAGAATTGAACACTGCTGAAAGTACAAGTCCAAGGTTTCATCAATCTTGTCACTGACCATGCCAAAGTTCAGCATCAGGTAGGCCATCGCCCGGTTGCGAAATCCGGTCGCCTTTTCTGATAAAAAGACCGGCACGTTAATGTCGTGATCCCGTCCGGTGTAGCGCTTAAACATGGCCAATACCCGCTTTAGCCGCTCAGTCGCATTGGCCCCTCTGATCAAATCCGCCGTGGCGATCGCCCCCGCATTCACCATCGGATTATAGGGACGGTTAGTCGCCTCATCCAGAACAATTGAATTAAATGCTTCGCCCGTTGGCTCGACATTTACCTTGCTATGGACATACTCCCGCCCATGATCCTCCAGGGCCAAACCAAACACAAACGCTTTAGAAATTGACTGAATCGTAAATAGTTGGTCACACTCCCCCACTTCAAAGGTTTGCCCATCAGCCGTAATTACACAAATGCCAAACCACTCGGGTTTTACCAGAGTTAGTTCCGGAATATAGTCCGCCACCGCACCATCATTGAGCGATCGATACTTATCGTATAGATCATTGAGGTAAGTGCGAAATGGGGATGTTACCGCTGTAATCGAACTGGTCAGGGATTGCAAATCACCTAGGCCCGACATAGTACCTACTCCTCAATGATTTTTTGTGCAACACGGCGAAATTCCTGACTAACGGGATGTTCAGGATAGGTCACACAAAACACCCCCTCACTCGCCAATTGCACGACATCTTCTGATAAGGGGAAAACGCCGGCCACGGTTTCCTGATAGGTTGACTCAACCTTCTGTTTCAGAGCTTCCGGGTTGAGTTTGCTATGGACTTTGTTAATCGCCAGCAACATTTTGCGGACTTTTAACTGTCGGGCAACATCCACCGTAACAGCAGTTCCTTGGTAATCTTGCTTATCGGGACGCAGGATTAAAACCAAAACATGAGAAATAGCGATCGATAAAAACGTTTCCTTCGATAAGCCTGGATGGGTATCAATAAATAAATAATCAAGCTGAAGTGATTTCACCAGGGTGCGAAACCCATCATTCATTAGCTTGACATCATAACCATCTTTCAAAATTCGGGCAATATCATCGGCTTTGACGCTGGAGGGCACGAGGAACAGATGCCCCTCTTCTCCTAGGCCAATATTAGCACTGACATCATAGGCAGCCGCTTCGATCGGACTATCACCCCAGAGGTAATTGTTGAGGGTTTTGTCCATCTGTTCTGGGGCCAGACAAAACAGGTTATGAATGCCTGGAGAGGGGACATCCGTATCGACAACCCCAACGCGATTTCCTAAGGTAGCGACGGTCGTAGCCAGATTGGCCGTAAAGTTAGACTTACCCGTGCCACCTCGATAGGAATGTATGGAGACCACCTTAGGCATAAGCGTTTAATCTATGAAGGGAAAATTGAGAAGAAGCCTTCGCTTTGCATAATTGAAGACTACGGTGATTAAAATTATTACGATATGTGGAACAAGCTTTCTCAGCAAGAGGAGGATGCTGTTTCCTACCTGCTAAGCAGTGAGAAGATAGCGATTTTGGGCTATCTTCTCAACAAGGCTGCAAAGTATTTAAGATGACAATGTAATTGATGTCAAAGTAATTCAAAGCCAACATACCAAACTTTGTTACTTTCGTCAAAAAAATTTTCTGAACACGGTACCGTTTGGCCCCCTGTTACTTGATCCGCGACAGGCTGAGCGGCGACAATCAATCAGATAACTTCCAGGGTTGCTCGTTAGTCCCTACCGTCAATGCTTGTGGAGCTAGTTCTTGCCTATGTCTGCCGCGACTCCTACCTCCCCCCAGCCCGATCCAGTTGACCAGCCAGCGCGTAATCCGGTCCCTGCCCTGACCCACCTCGATCACCAGGGACAAGCCCAAATGGTCGATGTATCTAGTAAACTCCCCAGCCAGCGACGGGCGATTGCTAGGGGGCGGGTGCGGATGCAGCCAGAGACCTTTGCGGCGATCGCGGCTGGTAACGCACCGAAGGGAGATGTCCTGGCAACGGCTCGCCTAGCAGGCATTATGGCCGCCAAGCAAACGGCTCAGTTAATTCCCCTCTGCCACTCCCTACCACTACACCAGGTAACCGTCACCATTGAACCGGATGCCCACCTGCCGGGTTATCACATCCAGGCGGAAGTAGCCACCAAAGCCGAAACCGGAGTCGAGATGGAAGCCTTGACCGCAGTGAGTGTGGCCGCATTAACCCTGTATGACATGGCCAAAGCCCTAGAGAAATCGATCGTCATTGAAGCGATCGCCCTAGTACAAAAAACGGGTGGTAAATCAGGAGATTATCAGCGTCCTGAGCCAGTATAATTGCCATCTAAATATTGAAGCCATTTCTTTCTGAGGTATCTCCGTTTAGGGTCATTTCTTCTGTATTATCGGCTTAAAAAAGTCACCCTTTTCTCGGCAAAATCATCCTGAAACAATAAAAATTGACGCAAATTGTATCGTTCTAAGAACCTTTCCTTCTATCCTCTAGGACTGGCGATAAAATTGTAGTAAATACTACAGTTCTCCGTGGCGTGATGTCATGTTTATCGCGGAAACAGCTATTGGTCTGACGCTAAACACCATTCTGGAGGTGACGACAACGATCGCCCGTCAGACCCAGCAAGCGGTTGAGCTAGGACCCATCCTGCAAGCGGCGATCACCCCAGTGCGGACGCGTCTGGACGCCGATCGCGTGATCCTCTATCGCTGCCTGGCTGATCAGAATGCGGTGATTGACTGTGAGTCCGTTGGCCCGGAATGGGACTTGCTTCTGGGCCAGATGATCTATGCCCCCTGCTTCACCGCGACCTGGCTGACCCGCTATCGGCAAGGCAACACAACCCAAATTACCGATGTGCCCGGCTGTAAGGTAGCGCCGTGCTATGTGGCCCTCCTCGATCGCTTTCAGGTGCAAGCAAATGGGGGGGTACCCATCTTCCGGGAAGCGGGGGTGTGGGGTCTAGAAGAGGGAAACCGTGAAATTAACCGAATCAACGGGATCTTAGATTTAACCCGACTTAGTGCCGAGATGGAGAGTGAGCTAAAATATACAATTTCGCTTCAGTGCTTTATTCCTTACTTGGCTGATGCTTTGATAGAACGGCGACATCAACCACAGACCTTAAAGATCCATATTGCTGATAATCTGCCAACCTTGACGACTAATGCTTCCTACCTGGAGCGGATTATCACTGCACTGCTCAATAATGCGTGTAAATACACCCTTGCGGACAAAATAATTACCATTACAGCCCAAACGATCACGACGGGTTTAGAACTACAGATTATTAATTCGGGTGCTGAGATTTCTCCGGCTGAATGTGAACACATTTCTGATAAATTTTATCGCATCTTTATCGCATCCCCAACCATGACCCGTGGAAGCATGGAGGAACCGGATTATCATTAACCCTGGCGAAAAAACGAATGGAACATCTAGGAGGAATCATTAGCATTGATAGTCATAACCGACAGTTCAGCCTTTATCTACAGTTTTCCTTGTCACTTTGGCCACTTGCCCACCCTGCTAAACTAGCATTATATCCTACTTATCTTCCCCGTGTCCTATGCCTCGTATCCTGGTTTTAGAGGATTCGCTCCTCTCCCGCCGCATGATTAACCGCATTTTAATATCGGCGGGGTATGAGGTCCTGGAAGTCTCGGATGGCAAGGCCGGACTCGCGATCATAGGTACACAGGCCATTGACTGTATTTTGCTCGATTTACTCATGCCAGAGATGAGCGGCCAAGAAGTATTAGCGGCGCTCAAAGAACAAGGACTCCGTATTCCCGTGATTGTTATTAGTGCCGATATTCAAGACAGTACCCGACAGCGCTGCCTTGATTTAGGCGCAGTTGCGATTTTACCTAAGCCCGTTAATCCAGAAGAATTACTCCATACCCTCAAGCTAGCCATCACCCCCTAAATCTCTCTACAGATTGGAGCCACCCCTATGAATTTACTAGCGACAACTCAACTGGATGCGTTGCAGGAAATGATTAACATTGGCGTTGGGCGATCGGCGAGTATGCTTAACCAGATGCTCGATGTCCATGTCCAACTTCATGTTCCCCAGGTGAAGGTATTACCCGCCCATGTGGTTGAACAAGAGCTAGCCCAGCAGTTGGGACTTGATCCCGTTGCCACCGTGCAACTGGGTTTCAGCGGCTCCCTGAATGGGCTAGCCCAATTGGTATTTCCCACGGCGAGCGCGGCTAAACTGGTGTCTGCTTTGAGCAGTGAAGCAACGGATGGGCCAGAGGATCTGGATGCCATCCGGACGGGCACCTTGAGCGAAATTGGTAATATCGTCCTTAATGGAGTGATGGGGATGCTGAGTAATCTTCTACATCAGAACTTCCAATACTCCATGCCAAGCTACGTTGAAGAAGAGGTCCACCATCTTTTCTCAATTAAAAGTGTGCTTAAAGATGATGTTGTTCTCCTGGCTCAAACTCGCTTTCTAATTGAGAAATTACTAGTAACAGGTGATATTATTTTACTCTTTAATATTGGCTCCTTTGACGCCTTGCTAGCAGTAATGACAGACAATTTGGAGCTGTATGATGAACAACCCGTCTGAGTCTGAACCAGCCTTTGCCTTGCTGGATGCCCTACCCTTAGGGGCCTTCGTCCTACAGGCTGACTGGATCGTCCTATTCTGGAATCGTAGTTTGGAAAATTGGACGGGCATCCCACGGCAGCAGATTGTAGGTCAGTCGCTCCTGGGTTTCTTTCCCCACCTTCATCAGCCCAAATATCAAAGCCGACTGAGCCAGATATTTGAGGGGGGACCGCCCGTATTGCTGTCTTCCCAACTGCATCCCCACTTGATCCCCTCCTCGAAACCAGATGGTAGCCTGCGAGTACAACAGACAACGGTATCGGCGATCGCGGGGACCCAAACCGGAGAATTCTACGCCCTGTGGTCAATTCAAGACATTACAGACCTCAGCGAACAGGTTAAGCGCTATCACATGGCTCAAGCTCAAGCCTGGGCAGAGGTCAAGGCCAGACAACAGGCCGAAGCGAAACTCCGATCTGTGGTTGAAAATACCTCCGCCTTCTTTTCTAGTGTTTATTTGTACAGCCCAGAGTCTTGGGAGTATGACTATGTATCCCCTGGGGCGGAAACAATTTTTGGCTATTCGGAATCGGAGTTTGTCACTAACCCGGCCTTATTTATTGAACGCATTTTCCCTGACGATCGCGATCGTGTGGTTAAATCCGCCCTTGAAAAGTTAATGGCTCCCGTTTGCCAACTAACAATCGAGTATCGTTTTCAACATAAAGATGGGCACTACATTTGGATTTCTAATGCTCTCAATTCCCACCGCGATGACCCGGTCAATGCTTGGTACGTGACCGGGGTTGCCGTGGATATTACCAAACGGAAACAACTGGAATTGCAACTCCAAGAAAGTGAACAACGCTTTCGGAATACCTTTGAGTATGCGGGCATGGGCATGGCCTGGGTGAATCTCGATGGCCGTTGGCTGCGGGTGAATGCGGCCCTGTGTCAGATCACAGGTTATACCGAAGCTGAGCTATTAGCTACTGATGTGCAGTCCCTCACCTACCCTGACGATATGGTCGCGGACTGGGAAAATGCGCAACGCTTGGTCCGGGGCGAAATTGCCAGCTACCAAATGGAAAAACGCTATCGTCACCAACAGGGATATTGGGTATGGATCTTGCTGATTGCAACAGTCGTCCGAGATCAGGACGGGCAACCGCTTTATTTCGTCTCCCAGATTCAAGATATTAGCGATCGTAAACAGGCCGAAGCATCCTTACGGCGCTACGAACGGATGATTGCCGCAACCCCTGATTGCGTGTCCCTGATCGATCGTAATTACATTTACCGCATTGTCAATCAAACCTACTTAAGCTGGTATAAAAAATCCCATGACGAAATTGTCGGGCATTCCATTCGGGATTTATTGGGTGAAACGTTTTTTCAAACCATGAGTAAACCCCTGTTCGATCGCTGTCTAGCAGGGGAAAACGAACTGCGGATCGAGGCATGGCTTGATTATCCCGATGGCGAACGCCGTTTTATCCGAGCAACCTATAGTCCCTATGTGGAACCCAATGGCACGATTGAGGGCGTGGTTGTTAACGTGCATGATCTAACCCAACTGAAACAAGCAGAAACCCAGTTGCGGGATCTATCGCGCCGATTAGAATTAGCCGTGCGATCGGCCCAACTGGGGATTTGGGATTGGGATATCGTCAACAATCGTCTGCTGTGGGACGATCGCATGTACGAACTGTATGGGATGCAAGCAGTAGACTTCCCTGGCACAGCTGAAGTCTGGCAAGCGTATCTCCATGTTGATGACCTGCCTGCCTACCAGGCTGCCCTGGGCCATACGCTGGAGTGCGGTCAAGATCTGCAAATTGAATTTCGGGTGGTATGGTCCGATGGCACGGTCCACTGGCTCGAATCCCATGCGCTCCTACAACGTGATCTCCAGGGACGCCCTCTTCGCATGATTGGGGTTAACCTCGATATCACCGATCGCAAACTCGCGGAAGCGGCCCTACAAGCCTCGCAACAACAATATCAAACCCTGGTTGAGAATTCCCCTGATCTCATTGAACGGTTTGATACCCAGATGCGACACCTCTATGTCAGCCCAACCCTAGCCCAGTTAACCGGGCTGCCAAGCACTGCCTTCCTGGGCAAAACTTGTCGAGAATTAGGGTTGGCGAAAGATATGGTTCAAGCATGGGAAGCGGCGGTCCAAACCCTATTGGCCACAGGACAAAAGCAAACGATTGAATTCACAACCCCAACGCAACAGGGCATCCGTTCCTTTGAAATGGCGATCGTTCCAGAGCTAACCCCAACGCAGGGAATTGCTTCAATCCTCTGCATTTCCCGTGATGTTACCGATCGCCAAGCCACGGCAATGGCCCTCTATCAACAGGCCGAGCGTGCCCGTCTCCTGACCGAAATTGCCCAGCGCATCCGCGAGACCCTGGATTTGGCAGAGATTTTGAATACGACGGTTACTGAAGTGCGCCACTTCCTCCAGTGTGATCGGGTCGTGGTCTACCGTTTTGACAAGAACTGGAGCGGCTGCATCATCGCCGAATCAGTTGCCCCAGACTGGCCAGCCATCCTCGCGATGGAGATCACGGATACTTATTTTGTGGAACAGGAGGGGAAAATATACAAGCTAGGGGGGATTAGAGCTGTTAATGATATTTATCAGGCTGGGTTTAGTCATTGCCATATTGAATTATTGGAAATGCTTCAGGTGAGAGCTAAATTAATTGTGCCTATTGTCCAAGACCAGAAGGTTTGGGGACTCCTGATTGCCCACCACTGCCAAGCACCACGTCTTTGGCAAACCCTCGAAGTTGACCTCATTCAACAACTGGCAACCCAGCTAGAAATTGCCATCCAACAATCTGAGCTATTAGAACAAGTCCGACGCCTCAATACCGATCTGGAAACCCAAGTCCAGCAACAAACTGGGGAATTACGCCAATCCCTCACCTTTGAAGCCCTGCTGAAACGCATTACAGATAAGGTTCGCGATAGTCTGGATGAAAGTCAAATTTTACAAGCAGCGGTTCAGGAGTTGGCCGTTGGCTTAAATTTGAATGGTTGCGATGCAGCACTTTATGATCTTCAACATCGCACCTCTACGATCGCCTATGAATGTATACGATCGACGCTCCTTCCTGCCCAAGGAACTAAAGTAAAAATGGGAGATAAAGTCGCCATTTACAATCAGCTTCTCAATGGTCAAGAAATTCAGTTTTGTTTCATCAATCTTAACGCTGAAGATAGTTGTGTTCTTCATCAAAAACAAACAGCGACTATTTTGGCATGTCCAATTGTTGATGAGCGCAGTGTTTTAGGCGATCTGTGGTTATTCAAGGCAGCGAGTGATCACTTCTCACTCATGGAATTACGTTTAGTACAACAGGTCGCCAACCAATGCGCGATCGCCTTACGTCAATCGCGTCTTTACCAAACAGCCCAATCCCAAGTACAGGAATTAGAACGTCTTAATCGCCTCAAGGATGATTTTCTGAGTACCGTTTCCCACGAGCTACGCACACCGATGTCAAATATCAAAATGGCCACTCAAATGCTAGAAGTGAGCTTACAAGCGCTAGGCATTTTTGATGACAAAAATAATGTGATTAACCGCTATTTCACGGTTCTGCGTGATGAAGGCCAACGGGAGATTAATTTGATTAATGATTTGCTCGATCTGGCGCGTTTAGATGCTGGCCGGGAAGTCCCGACCCAGACGCCCCTGGACCTGCGATCGTTCTTGCCCTATCTAGCTGAACCCTTTATCGAGCGTACCCGTAGCCAGCAACAACACCTCGTCCTCCACATCGCTGCCGATCTCCCCCCCCTGACTACTGATCCCAAGTATCTGGAACGTATTGTGACAGAACTACTGAATAACGCCTGCAAATATACCCCGGCCCAGGAAACCATCACCCTGATGGCCCAAGTCATCCCCACCGGTACCGAGATTCGTGTCAGTAACTCAGGGGTTGAGATTCCAGCAGCTGAATGCGATCGCATCTTTGATAAGTTCTACCGCATTCCCAACAATGATCCCTGGAAACATGGGGGTACGGGTTTGGGTCTGGCCCTCGTCCAA
>JBBILC010000029.1:0-40821 GCA_037445115.1 Coleofasciculaceae cyanobacterium bin_20 | reverse complement strand
ACTGCATTCTGTCCCTTTTTTCCATCGCTTAACCTAACTTTCAACACTTCTGGTTGGCCTTGTTACCAGCGGGGGCTTCACAGAGACAACCGGTAGCACCTAATCCAGTAGCTTCTATACCTGTGGTAGTACCCTCCCCACCTGCACGGCCACCACAGCCGCCGCTAGTCCAAAATCCTCGATCTGTCCAACCGCGATCGCAGGCTCAGGGGTTCCCCTGGATCACCATGACAACTTATGTTGTGCTCTCCACAGTTGGGGGGTCCCTCAGCTTTGTGCATTTTGAATTGACTGGGGCTTTGGCTGTAGTTTGGAGTGTCGCTGGGACATTGGCTTGGACTTGGGCCTGGGCTTTGACTGCGGCTTTGGCTTTGGCTGAGGCTTTGACTGCGGCTTTGGCTTTGGGTGTGACTGTGGGTGTGGCTTTGGCTTTGGCTCTGGCTTTGGCTTTGGGTGGGGCTGTGGATGGGGCTGGGGCTTGGGGCTGGTTTTGGGTTTGGGCTATGCCCGGGGTTTGTGCTGGGGGTTGGGCTTATGACGTTCGAAGCGGCAAGTTTACCCTTTGGAGATTTGCTTTAGTGGGATTGGTTCTAGGAATATTAATCGGTGCATCAGTAGTAGAGGAACCAAACTGGCTATTGGGTGGCATTTGGGGATGTTGCAGTAGTGCGTTATTTGCATTATTCCTAAATCGTACAACTTTAGGCTTTGGAAAAAACTAAGCCCACTTCTCTACGCAACCTAAATTCAGCCCTATTCGCATTGGGTTTAATAGTCATTGGCCTTGGTTTAGGCTGGCTGCTATCTCGATGATTTTGATACTGAGATTCATCAATAGAAAAACAAATCAAATATCAGCAGTATATCCATAAAAACCTATCGTTACCGTACTCTAAAAACCATGAGAGATCTAAGTCGAATTACGATTAACCCAGAAGTCATGGGAGGCAAGCCTTGTATTCGTGGTATGCGAGTCACAGTTGGCATGATTTTAGGACTGATAGCCTCTGGACATTCCCCAGATGAAATTCTCAGCGCCTACCCCTATCTAGACCCCGAAGATCTCACTGAGGCGCTAGCCTACGCAGCATAGCGGATTGAAGAGGTAGAAGTGCCTTTAATCACAACATGAAAATTTTAATTTCACTCTGAAATTCATCAATGTTACCGTAGCCCCAATTATGAGCCTGCAACTCTCCATCCCCGATTCCATCCTCCACGCCATTCGCCTGCCAGAGCCGCGCATCGAACAAGAACTCTTGCATGAGCTAGCCATTGCCCTCTATGCCCAGGATTTGCTCTCCTTTGGCAAAGCCAGAGAACTAGCCCAGATGGACAAATACGAATTTGGGCAACTCCTCGCCCAACGCGGCATCCTGCGCCACTACAGCACCGAAGAACTAGAAGACGATTTAGCCTATGCCCATCGTCAGTAATACCTCCCCCATGAAGCAGATTTATCTCTTGGTTTATAATGTCGATCGTGAGGTAATCGAACGATGGGAAAACTAGAAAACTATCGAGTTTATATTCAACAACTCTTGAGAAAATATGGCAGCTATAAATCTCGCTATGGCGACTTTGAAACCGAGATGATCTTTGACACCGAACGCGATCATTATCAACTGGTCCATGTCGGCTGGGAAGATAACACCCGCGTCTACGGTTGTGCCATGCATCTAGATATTAAAGACGATAAAATCTGGATTCAATGGAACGGCACCGAGATTGATATCGCCGATGAACTGGTTGAAATGGGCGTTCCCAAACACGATATCGTCCTTGGCTTCCATCCCCCCAATTTACGTAAATTCACTGAATATGCAGTTGGATAGAACCTTAAATCTCTGTCAAGAACTTGACTTTACTACATTCCAATCTTATGGAGTCTCTTGTCTAAGAATTTTTCTGTAACTCAATAAATTCTTCAACAGTTAAACCGGCATCACTTAGAATACTTTTGAAAGTTTTTAGCTTCAGGATTGTAGAGCCGTGATAAGGTACTGTCACCCTTCTGCCTTCAGCATTCTTATAGATTTTGTGGCTTCCACTTTGTCGAGATAGGAAAAACCCAATTTTCTCTAAAACCTTGATTACCTCTGTCGCAGAAACCCTAGGCAGACGAGCACTCAAACCTGTACCTCCACAGTTGTCAAGCTCATCTGAGACATTTGGGGAATTTCTTCCCCATTTGCAAGTCTATCCTCAAGGTGAAGATGGATAGCATCTTGAATATTTTGGATAACCTCCTCGTAAGAGTCCCCCTGGGTATAACAGCCCTGCAACATCGGGCATGAGGCAAAATAACCCTCTGCATCTTTTTCGATGAGAACCGGAAACAAAAAACGACTCATATCCTCAATACTTTAACGATGAATTTGTATGTCGTAACCTTTATCTAAAGCATTCAATGGCAGAAGTTTAACACACGATATTTTTTAGGACAATGATCTAGCTTAACGTACTGAAACAACGCTTTTCTGCAAGACTAACCCGTTAGCCTTATCTGCCTGATAAAATGTAGATCTAGTGGCATAGATCTACTCGATCGCGACGCCCTCAATTTCTGCATCCGACAGATCATAGAGCGATTGCAACTTCGCCAACATCTCTGGTTTCGCGTACCAAAAACCGCGCCCGTGGGCCTCTAACATCCGCCCGACAATATTCCGAAAAGCTTCCGGATTCGCCTTACGCAACTTCGCCGCCATCTCTGGATCAAGGGCATAGGTCGTCGCGGCTTGATCGTAGACCCAGGCTTCCTGGAAATTGGTGGTACCGCCCCAGCCAATCAACGCCGTCATCCGTTGGGAAATTTCATAGGCCCCCCCCGAACCCTGATTCGCCATCGCCTCCGCCCATTTCGGATTGAGTAACTTCGTGCGGTATTCCATGCGGAGTAAATCTTCCAACTTGCGCGGCGTGGTATCCTTCGAGAAACTTTCAACAAAACTGGTGTGTACCACACTGCGGCGACCATTGGCCCGACGACGTTGTTCCGCCGCCTGTTTCAGTGCCCCCGTATTGGCGTAATACTCCTGAATATCCGTCAGACCGTATTCCACCGAATCGATTTCCTGGACAATGCGATCGGTACTTTGCAACAACGTTTGTAATACCGCTGGCCGCGCCTGCCCCTGATCCTGACGGCCATAGCTGAACGCATTGCGACCTTCCCAGGTTTGAGCCAACTCTTCGCCACTTTCCCAACTTGAACTCACGACGCGATCGTTCACCAACGAACCAAAATCTCCTGCCGGATTAGAAAACAACCGAGCCGCCGGATTCTCGATGCCTTGGGCTTGCATCGCGAGGGCATGTTTACGAATAAAATTCTGTTCTTCCGGCTCATCTGCTAAGGCCGCTCGTTGGAAAAGATCATCCAATAATTCCAGAATATTGGCAAAACTATCCCGGAAAATCCCCGACAGGTTGGCCAGCACATCTATACGGGGATGATCGAGTTCCGCTAGGGGGATTAATTCATAGCGCACAATCCGTCCCGTACCTTCCTTCAGCGGGGATGCTCCTACTAATTCCAGCAGAATGCCTAACGATTCACCCTTGGTTTTAATCGCATCCAAACCCCAGAGCATCACCGCGATCGTTTCCGGATAATGGCCCTGTTCTTCGAGGTGTTGGGCAATCAATTTACGGGCGATCGCGCGTCCCCGTTCGTAGGCCGCAGGTGAGGGCATTCGGTAGGGATCGAGAGCGTGGATATTGCGCCCCGTGGGCAGCACACCTGGACCATCCCGCAACAAGTCACCGCCGGGTGCTGGGGGAATGTATTCGCCATTGAGGCCACGTAGTAAGTTCGTTAATTCGTCCCCAGTTTGGGCCAATAAATCGCAAATTTGGAGGGCCGTTTCCAGGCGATCGCGGGGCACCTGATATTTGGTTTCTGGCCCATATTGGACTTCGAGATCTTTGAGGGTGATCGGTGGGTGGGTGGGGATGGGCGGGTTTACCAAGCCATTGGTCTCAGTTGTAAGTTCCTGCATGAACCCGCCCCTACAGAGTGTGGCGATCACAGCATCGGGGAGATCGTCGCCGAAATAGGCCCGTAGGTAACCTGCTAAGGTTTCGGCATCAGGAGCTTCACCGAGGGTGTGGAGGCCAGAGGAGAAGAGGCGTTCTTCCAGGATTTGCAGATAGCTATAGAGATCGATCAAGTAGGCATTAAACACTTGATCGCTAAACATCCGAGCATTTTCGGGTGTGAATTCAATCCCTAGGCGATGGGCTTCCTCAAAGGGGCGATCGGCATCCAGACCCGTGTCCAAAATCTTCTTGCAAATGGCTTCCTTCAGCGCAAAATTCTTCTCCGGATCTTCGCGATATTCGTTAATAAGATCCCGCAAATTAACCAATTCCTTATACAACCCAGCGCGACCATAGGGCGGCACATTATGGGAGATCAATACCCCGTAACCCCGTCGTTTCGCCAGAATCGATTCCGAAGGATTATTCGCCGCATAAATATAGAGATTGGGCAAATTCCCCAGCAAAACGTCTGGCCAGGAATAGCCCGTATTGCCTAAGGGCGCACCCGGTAGCCATTCCACCGTGCCATGCATCCCAAAATGGATCACCGCCTGGGCACCGAAATCCTTTTGTAGCCATTGGTAAAACGCCGCGTACTGGGGATGGGGCGTCAAATCCCGCTCAAACATCAACCGCATCGGGTCCCCCGACACCCCCAAGGGCGGCTGCACCCCAATCCACACATTCCCCAACTGCAACCCACCGAGCCAATACTCTTCCCCCAGCGTGCGAATGCCACAATCCGCCAACGACTGCCAACACGCTTCAACCCGTCGCGTCAGCAAATACCCCAACCACCGTTCCAACTGGGGCACCTTGACCGTCGTCAATGCGGGCCTTGGTGAAACCTTCGTGTCTTCGTGTCTTGGTGGTGAAAATTCCGATAACGCCAAACGTTCCCGATCGCGCAACCGCACCTCCTCATCCGCAAACCGCACCTGCGCAATCAGACTTTCCGGATCATCCGGCAAATCCCCCACCCTATACCCCTGCTCTTGCAACGCCTGAAGCAACTTCAACAACGATCGCGGCACATTCAACAACGCCGCCGTCCCCGTCGCCCCATATCCCGGCGGGAAGCCATAGAGAATAATCGCCACCTTGCGATCGGCCACAGGAGTTCGCCGCAGGTTAATCCACTGCCACAACCGCCCCGTCAAGCGCTGCAACCGTTCCGGGATGAGATAAATGCGATCGCCCACCAAGCCCCCCAGCGGCACCGCATCGATCGCCCCATCCAACTCCGGCAACGCATACAACACCACACTTTGCAACCCGCCAATCCCCCGCCGCGTCCAGGACTGGATATCCTGAATCAACAACGGAGCCGCCACAATATAGGGCACATTCTTCGCGCTCAAAATGCGCTTAGCCACCTCGACCTGCCGCCCCGCCTCCATCGATCCCGCCGGACCCCCCACCAAAGGAAACCCGATCGTTGAAACGATCGCATCCACCTGAACGGCCTCCGGTGACAGCGAGGGCGTTGGATTCTGTCCCTGTTCCCGTTGCGCCTGTTCCGCCGCCGTCGTCAGCCAATCCCTTACCGCCACATGGCCTTCCACCCCATTAATAAAGATCGGCACCGGGATTAACCCCTGGTCCTCAAAATGGCGAATCAACTGGGGAATATAGGGCTGCTTCGTAATCACATGCTTGCGATACAGCAAAATCCCCACCACTGGCGCATCGGTCACCCCTCCCCTTTGTGCCCCTTCGTCCCTTAGCGTCTTAGTGGTTTTAAACCACTCCAAATACGCCTTTGGCGACTCAAAATATCCCGCAAAATCCGGATGCACCAGGCCAATATTGGGAATCGTCACTGGCTCCGGCAACTCCGTCAACGCCTCTAAATTCTGCGGCTCCAACTGCAAATAATACTTGGCCAAATGCCAGAACATCGCCGCGACATTTTCTGGTCCCCCCGCATTCCAATAGCCATAAACAATCAGCCAATTACGCAGATCTTGAACCTTTTGTACCGGAATAAATTTTAATAACTTCGGCCCCGTTTTCAAAAAGCTAATATAGCCCGCCAGCTTATCTTCCTCACGGCCCGTACTGAACTTATCCAGAATAAACTTCACCGGCTTCGGCATCCCCTTGGGCCGATCGCCGATCGCGAACTTGCCCAACTGGGTCAAACTCATCAACTCCAGTGCCGACTCAAACACCAGGCGAATGGGGATAGCCTGGACCCGATCGCGCAGCCACATCACCTGCTCATAGTCAAAAATCAGGCTGGCAAAAAACACCTCCGCTCCCTGGAGGGCTACCTCAATGCGATCGGGGTCCTGGGCCAAATCGCGATCGCTAAACACACAAATCTCCAGTTCCGGGCACCGGGCTTGGGCCAACTGGGCCGCTTGGCGATAGAGGTCCGTATTAAATGACTCAAACCCTGTCAGTAGAACGATCCTAGCCATAACTCCCCTCCCGTCATAGACCCAGCCTACCCCCGCAGCCAGGGGTACCTTCCTATCTCTATTGTAGTGACGCTGTCGGGATGGCCCTTGGCAGTGCCCAGCGGCTCCCAACCGCCCCCGATTTGTTTACCGCTGGATAAAACAACAAACTAAGAACCGAGGTCAAGTACCAAATCCACTTTCAAGGGTCCAAAGCAACCCTAAAGATAGCCGGGATCAAGGCTAGACAGAATTTCAACTATGAGCTAAGTGCCTACCACGCTTGAGCCTTAGAAACGCCATGCTCATCTTGTCCTTGCCCCGCGATCGTGCCAATGTGCCGAAACCCAACATTACTTATCAAATACCTTAATGTCATCAGATTCACTCATCAATCCTGCTTAGGAAGTTCAGACGATCGGGCCAGTTACAGCTAAACGCAGAAATTTATTACTAATTCTAAAGACCTATGAAGAAGCATGGAATTCTTTGACAGGGATCAAACCTCTTTATTATGATCAAAGCATAGACGGTAAGAAGAGGGAAGGTCCCAGATATTTTTAACAGCGATCCGGAGACAATCAAGCACAAGCAACAAAACCTAAAAATCAACGTGAGACTTGCGGGGGAGAAAAATTATGAAACTCTGGGAAAATATCAATAGTGCAATTCGTTACGTTATGGAAGCCGTAGGTCGGGTTTTCACACCGATTGAAGATACCTATCCTGCGATTGGTGTACAGCCGTTTGATGGGGAAATTCCAAGGGCAAACAACTACTAGCTCAAATGTGTAGCTATCCATAGAAGTGGGGAGATAATACCCCACTTTTTCATGGTTTTTCCCATGAAGTTCTTGATCGACTGGCTGATCGGCTAGCGGATCGACTGCCCGACATCAATTGTATTGATGAGGACAGTTGGGTTAGGCTTTGACGGGTATAAATTAGGAATCAATACGATCCCAATGCGCTTATATTTACGTCTGAACACGGTTTCATTTTGGGAAGGGGTTGGATACATTGGTAATATTACGGACTGGCCCCCCGCATGAACGAGACGGTTTTGGTAACCTCCTATTACCCCGATCGCTACCTGAAAACCCTGATTGCCATTCAACAGGATTTGCTAGCTGCCCATTCCCCAGAGAGCATCTATCCAAAAATTCTGCGGCGATTGGGGCAAACCAGTGGCGCATCACGGGTATATGTTTTTGAGAATAGCCGCGATGCGGCGGGGCGTTTGCTCATGTGCCAACGGGCCGAATGGTGCAACGTTGGGATTTCACCTGAAATTGATAACCCCCTGCTCCAAAACCTTGCCTATGCAGACTATGCCCCTAACTGGGAGGCGATATTAGGCCGGGGGGAAATTATTGCCGACTTGGTATCCGCGTTGCCAGCCCCGGAGCGGGATATTCTCACTGCCCAAGATATTCTTGCTGTTTTAGTCTTGCCTTTACTCGTCCAGGGGGAATTTTGGGGCTTTATTGGTTTTGACAACTGTGAGGCAGCCCGCCCCTGGGATATGGCTGAGATTGCCTTGCTCCAAAGTGCAGCCGTGGCCCTATCCCTTAAGCTTGAGCAATTTCAAACCGCTCAACTACAACAGCAGCAGTTGCATCAACTCCAAACCTGGCAAAAACGCTACGAAGCTGCCGGACAGGCCAGTGGCCAGATTCTCTACGAATGGGACCTCACCCACGATCGTATGACCTGGGGACCCAACCTGCAATTTATTTTGGGGTATACCCCCCTGGCTGCGCCCCAAAACCGACAAGCTTGGATTGCCTGTATCCACCCCGACGATTACCCATCCCTACAACACCTGCCGCCCCCTGCTCCAGAGTGGGAGGTTCTGCGTCAGGAGTACCGGGTACGTCACCACGACGGGCATTGGGTATGGGTTGAGGATAAATCCTGCCTATTAACCGATGCCGACGGTCACCACCAACGCTTGGTGGGCTTTATTGCCGACATCAGCGATCGCAAGTCGGTTGAGCAAACCCTCTCTGAAAGTCAACAACTACTGACGTTGATTACCGATAACCTACCCGGCTCGGTCTATCGGTTTCGGGTTGATCGGACCGGTCAGGTTGACTTTCTTTACGTCAGTGATGGGGAACGGGAAGTCAGTGGCCTCGAACCGGAGCAAATTGTTGCTAACTCCGCCTTATTTTTTGACATCATGCATCTGGACGATCGGGTCCGATTTATGGCCAAACTGAAACAGGCGATCGTCAGCCTCGAACCCGGTGTCTTTGAATATCGTATTTTTGACCAACAGGGGAAACAACGCTGGTTGCAAGACTCCATTCGCTTCACCCGCCTGGAATCCGGCGATATCATTGGTGATGGCGTGACTTTAGATGTTACCGAACGGAAGCAGGCTGAAATCGCCCTTCAGGCCAGTGAGGCCCGTTTTCGAGCCATTTTTGAACAGGCTGCGGTGGCAATGGCGCAGGTGAGTAGTATGGGGTGCTTTATCCAGGTGAATCAACGCTTCTGTGACTTTACGGGGTATAGCAGCACCGAACTGCTACAGAGAGACTACCAGAGCCTAACCCATCCGGAGGATCTCACCGTTGATCTGGAACTCACCCGGCAGCTATTTGCCGGAGATATCGAATCTTTTTCGCTCGAAAAGCGCTTTATTCGACGTGATGGGGCTATCCGCTGGGGGTACTTAACGGTTTCCCTCGTTCGTGATGAAACGGGGGAGTACCAGTCGGAAATTGGGATCGTGGAGGACATTACTGAGCGTAAACGCACCGAGGCCGCCTTACGGGATAGTGAATCGCGATCGCGGGCTGTCTTTGAGCAGGCTGCGGTGGGGATTGCCCGTACCGATCTCAATGGCCATTTCTTGCAGGTGAATCAGCAGCTCTGTGATCTCCTCGGCTATGCAGAAACTGAGTTACTAGCGAATACCCAGCGTGGGGCTAAAGGACTCTCCCTCTTGGCCTTGGCCGAGCCATCGCAGCCAAATGAATTTAGTCGCTATTGGCAACAATTGTTGGCGGGTGAAATTTCCTCCTTTGCATTGGAAAAGCAGTTTATCCGTCAGGAAAGAGACAGCCTCTGGATGCACCTGAGTGTATCTTTAGTGCGAGATGTGAATGGCATACCGGATTACACGATCGCGGTGTTTGAAGACATTAATAACCGCAAGCAAGCTGAAGCTGCCCTACGGTTACAGGCCCAACGAGAGCGGGCGCTCAACTCGGTGATTCAAACAATTCACAATTCACTGGATCTCAAACAGGTCTTTAACACCGCGATTACTGAAATTGCCGAACTCTTGCAGGTGGATCAGGCCGCGATCGTCCAGTACCTACCCGACCAACAGGTTTGGCGGCATGTGGCTGACTATCACCGCCTGCCCGAGCGGGGGAATGTGATGGGGCTAGACATCGCCGATGCTGCTAATCCTCTAGCCGAGCGGCTCAAACGACGGGAAGTTGTCCAAATTGATGATTCCCGTCAACTTAGCGATAGGGTCAACACCGATCTTGTGGCCCGCTTCCCCGGTAGTTGGCTGCTCATTCCCCTCTATTTTGGTGGGGTTACGGAGGCAATCACTCGTCCAGTTTGGGGCAGCCTAAGCCTGTGCCGAGAGCAACCCCACGCTTGGCAACCGCTGGAAGTGGAATTAGCCGTAACGATCGCCACCCAACTCGCGATCGCGATTCAGCAATCAGAACTCTACCAGCAAGTGCACATCCTCAATGTGGGGTTGGAAGCGCAAGTCCAGGAACGCACGATCGCCCTCCAGCGGGCATTGGAATTTGAGGCCCTGCTGAAGCACATTACCGATAAGGTGCGCGACACCCTGGATGAAAACCAAATCCTACAAACGGTGGTAGAATCCCTGACCAAAACGCTGCATATTGAAGGCTGTGATGTGGGCATTTATGACGAAGCTATCCTTACCTCCACGATCGCCTTTGAATATACCCAAACCCTCCCACCTGCCCAAGGCAAAGTTATCATTATTGCCGACTACATGGAAATCTATCGTCAGGTGCTGATGGGGCAAAGTCTTCAGTTTTGTTGGGGAGACTTTGACTCGGTGCGTCAGGGTAAACATGACTATACGATGCTAGTGTGTCCGATGCGGGATGATCAGGGTCCCCTCGGTGATCTATGGTTATTTAAAACCCGTGATGATATTTTTGATACGTTAGAAATTTTCCTCGCGGAACAAGTTGCCAGCCAGTGCGCGATCGCGATTCGACAGGCCCGGTTGTATAAGGCTGCCCAGGCTCAGGTCCAGGAATTGGAACGGCTTAATTACCTAAAAGATGACTTTTTGAGCACAGTTTCCCATGAACTTCGATCGCCGATGGCCAATATTAAAATGTCGATCCAAATGCTAGAGGTTTTCCTGGAACAGGAACATTATTTCCAGAATACTAATCAGAAAATCGAGCAATATTTTTATATTCTACAAAACGAATGCGAACGGGAGATTAGCCTCATTAACGACCTGCTTGATTTGTCACGATTGGAAGCAGGTAGTCAACCCCTCGACTTAGGGATGCTCAACCTGGAAGATTGGATTCACCATATCATAGAACCCTTCCTACAACGCGCCGCCGAACATAACCAGAACCTAGTCATCAGCATCTCGCCAGAGATCCCCTTGGTAACCACGGATTTCTCTTGCTTGGGACGGGTGTTGACCGAGTTACTCACCAATGCTTGCAAATATACGCCAGCGGGGGAACGGATTGAAATTCGGGCCAATTTGGTGTTGGGCAACCTGTGCATTCTCGTGAGCAATTCCGGGATCGATTTGCCCCCATCCGAGGTCGATCGCATTTTTGACAAGTTCTATCGTATCCCCAGTAATGACCCCTGGAAACACGGAGGAACCGGACTAGGCTTAACCCTAGTGAAACGCCTAGTGGAACATTTGCAGGGAGCAATTACCGTTGAGAATATTAACCACTGCCTCACCTTTACCATGACGCTCCCCCTCCACTGTCCACTCCGCCCCTGGTAATTTTGAATTTTGAATTTTGAATTTTGAATATTCCTATGTCTACCTTGCAAGCCCTAATTTTTGATGTCGATGGGACGATCGCGGAAACGGAGCGGGATGGCCATCGCCTTGCCTTTAACCAAGCCTTTGCCGAGGCGGGCCTAGATTGGCATTGGGCCGTCGAACAGTATGGCCAATTACTGGAAGTGGCCGGTGGCAAAGAGCGCATTCAGTTTTACCTCGATTCCCTCCCCCCCGATCGCGACCCCCGCCCATCCATCCCCGTCGAGCAAATCTCCGCCTGGATTGCCGACCTCCACACAGCCAAAACTCGCCACTATCGATCGCTCCTCCAAACGGGTTGCATCCCCCTCCGTCCAGGGATTTTCCGCCTGCTGCAAGCGGCCCGTGCCCAGGGCTTACGGCTCGCGATCGCGACCACCAGTGCCCCTGACAATGCGATCGCGTTGCTGCAAACGGCCCTGGGACCCGACAGTCCCGATTGGTTTGAAGTCATTGCCGCTGGAGACATCGTGACCGCAAAGAAACCCGCCCCAGATGTGTATGCGTATGTGTTGCAAGCCCTGGATTTGCCACCCCAAGCCTGTTTAGCGATCGAAGATTCCCAACAGGGCCTGGAAGCGGCCACCCAGGCCCACCTGGCTACCGTCGTCACCTGTAACGACTACACCCGCCACCAGGACTTTCGTCTAGCCCGCCTCGTTCTAGATCATTTAGGTGACCCCGATCGCCCCTTTCAGGTCCTTCAAGGTCAGGTTGAACCCCCATCCCCCTATTTCACCCTCGATCTAGCTGAACACCTGTTACGTTGACCTAATTGGGCTGCCCCAAACCTCTTTTCTCTTTTCTCTTTTCTCTTTTCTCTTTTCTCTTTTCTCTTGTTGACCTTGACTGCCCCCCTTACCGAGTCCCTATGCGCACCCATCACCTCCCGGCCACCTGTGACACTGTTCACCTGGGCGGCTTTTCCGATCAACTCCCCCCTGCTCTGACGGTAGATTCCGGCGATCGCATCACCGTTGAAACCTTCACGGGCTTTTACCTGTGTGACCAGGCCCCACCCGAATTTGCCCCACCGGAACTGCTGGCCATTCGTGCGCAACTCCCGGACGATCGCCGTGTCGGACCAGGGTCCCATTTACTGACAGGACCGATCTGGGTACGGCAGGCAGAACCGGGCATGGTGTTAGAAGTGCAGATTGAGGCGATCGCGCCGCGTTTGGCAATGGGCTTTAATGCCATTCGTCCCGGCTGGGGGCTGCTAGCCCACCGCTTCCAGACACCCGCGCTAAACTTTATCTCCCTGGATTTGGCCCAGGGGACCGCTGAATTTCCCCCTGGCTCTGGCATTCAGATCCCCCTACGCCCCTTTTTTGGCATCCTGGGGGTGGCGACGGCAGAGGCACAACGCAGTTCGATCCCCCCCGGTCGCTACGGTGGCAATCTGGATAACCGCCACCTACAAGCTGGGTCCCGCCTGTTTTTACCGATTTTTCTGCCCGGTGCCCAATTTTCGATCGGGGATGGTCATGCCGTCCAAGGGGATGGGGAAGTCGATGTCACCGCCCTGGAAACGTCAATGAACGGGACAATCCGGCTCATCGTCCGGCCTGACTTAGCCCCGGCGCTCCCCCTACCCTTTGCCGAAACCCCAACCCATTGGATCACGATGGGCTTTGCCGAAACCCTGGATGCCGCCTGTACGATCGCCCTGGAAAATATGATTACCTTTCTGGAACAGTGGGTTGGCCTAACGGCTCAGGATGCCTATATCCTTTGTAGTTTGGCCGTGGACTTCCATATTACCCAGGTGGTGAACCAGCCCATGCGGGGGGTACACGGGGTGTTATCCAAGACCCTTTTGCCCCAGACAATTACGGTATCATCACCGTCTGGCTTGTAAGCTGCCTTGAGTACAGGCAAGATCACCGTCAGGATGGCCCGCAACGGCAGATTGGTATCAAGAGGATCGGGATAAGGAATGGAGTTGGAGTGGCTGATTTTAACGATCGCGGGGTTATTTGCCGGGATTATGGCCGGTTTCCTTGGCATTGGCGGGGGAACGGTTCTGGTGCCGATCTTAATCGCCCTGGGGCATACCACCGTGGAAGCTGTTGCCACCAGTAGCCTGTCGATCGTCATTACCTCCCTGTCGGGTAGTCTTCAAAACTGGCGGATGGGCTATCTGGATATCAGGCGGGTGCTGGCCCTGGGGTTTCCGGCTCTGGCCACGGCCCAGATGGGCGTCGGGTTGGTCAACCTGAGCAAACAGTTTTCGCCCGCCATTCTCACTGCGGCCTTTGCGGCCTTTTTACTGATCAACATTGCCCTAGTCTCCTGGCGTAATCACATTGTGGCGCAACAACAACGTCGTCTGGATGCGATCGCCCAAACCCCAGATAGGCTTGTGGCTGAAATCACACCCCCGGCGACTAAAGCTGTCAATCCCCTCATCGCTCGTTTGCTAACCGGCGGCTTGGCGGGTCTGTTGGCAGGCGTGTTTGGTATTGGCGGCGGCATCATTCTGGTGCCATTACAAATGCTGTTATTGCATGAACCGATCAAGCTGGCGATTCAAACCAGCCTGGGGGTGATCATCATTACGGCGCTCTCGGCCAGCGTTGGCCATGCGCTGAGTGGCAATATTTTACCGATCGCGGGGTTGCTGTTAGGCTTGGGGGGCCTCGTGGGGGCGCAGATCAGCACCCGATTACTCCCAAAACTCCCCGATGAAGTGGTCAGCCTGCTATTTCGCAGTTTTTTAGGTTTGATGTCCCTATATTTATTTTGGAAAGCAGGGCAGCAATGGTAGGCCATTACAGCACTTTCATACTTGGTGAGGTACAGGCAAGGGGCTTAAGCCCCTTGTTGACAAGGCTTGACAGTACTTCATTAGAGAGGGAACGGCTGTAATATGCAGAAATATGCACTGGGGGCATCCCCGTTTTGCCACCCGCACGCTTATATTTTGCGATAACCTCTGTGTCCTCCGTGCCGCTGTGGTAAATAGGCATGGCGACACAGAGAGCGCAGAGAAAATCCCAGTCTCTGAGAGCCACGAGCCTGGAATCGCAAATTTGGGATGCTCCCTAGTTCACTCATCACCTCGACTTGTCTCCTCCGGTTCCTAGCATGTCAGACTTCTATCCGCCTCGCCTCAATCCCCTGCTAGTGCGGGCCTGCCAACTGGTGGGACCGCTCGTGGGGCGCTTATATTACCGAATGCGACTGCGGCTAGACCCAGAGAGCTTACACAACCTCAGGCAACTCCAGTATGAGCGGGTCCTATTTCTGCCTAATCATCCGACGTTTCATGATTGGATTGCGGTCTTTTTGCTAGCAGCTCGCCTACCGGATCAGTTTCATTACCTGGCAGCCTATGAACGGTTTCAGGGCTGGGAAGGTCGGTTTTTACAGGCCGTGGGAGCCTATTCAATTCGTCGCGGCTTGGGCGATCGCGCCAGCTTGGCCCATACGGTTGAACTGCTCATGCAGCCGCGTGCCCGGTTGGTAGTCTTCGCCGAAGGGGGCTGTTCGTTTCAGAATGATACGGTGATGCCGTTCCGGGAAGGGGCCGTCCAGTTGGCCTTTCAGGCGATGAGCCGTTGTGCCAAGCAAACGGGGGAGGTTCCCAACCTATATGCAGTGCCCCTTAGTTTGAAATATTGCTATCGGGGCAATATGGAACCGGTTTTAGATAGCACCCTCAGGCGGCTCGAAAAACAGTTGCAAGTGACGATCGCGGCTACCCCCTACGATCGCCTGCGGCAGGTAGCGGGCCAAGTTCTGGCTGGATTTGAGCAGGACTACGGTTTTGATCCTGCCGCGTCGGTAGACCTGAGTTGGAACGATCGCATCCAGCGCTTAAAAACAGAAGTTTTGCACAACTGCGAGCAGGCGATGGGGATTAATCCTCCATCCCAGAGTTCCCTGCGCGAACGGGTTTATCGGATTCAACACACCCTGGAAACCCAAGCCAGTACGGATGATGTCGTGGATTCCAATCGCTACAGGGCAATCCAGCAAGCAACCTATCGATTGCTGAATTTCAATGCCATTTATGACGGCTATGTCGCGACCAATCCAACACCAGAGCGTTTTTTAGACACCCTGACTCGTTTAGAACGAGAAGTTTTTAAGATTGATCAACCCCCCCCCAAGGGCGATCGCGATGTGTATATCAAGTCCGGTGAGATGATCAATTTGCGAGATTACTTTTCCCAATATCAAATCCAGAAAAGTCAAACCATTAGTGCGTTAACGGAACGCTTAAGGCAAGCGGTACAAGCAAACCTAGATCACTGGTCAACCACAATGGGGTCTGCACCCTTAGACTGGCAATAGCCTGCCTAGCTGACCGGTTTAATTTCCGGCAGGGGGCTGGGGACGCCGTCGTGGCGATCGCGGGGTTCTAACCCCAGGGGATTTGCGTGTTGTCGGTGTCTTCCGTCTTGTTTTTGTAACCGTGGGTAGAGACGGCTCCACGGCTGACGCGTTAACCGAAACTTCCCCAGCCTCCGCCTCAGCGATCGGCTTAGCCTCCCCCCCAGCAACACCCCCATCGGGCTGAGCCACTAGGGCTACCATCGCTTCAGGGTGATCACCCTTAGATTGATCACCCTTAGATTGATCACCTTCAGGAGTGACCGCGATCGCTTCCCCCTTCACGCCATTCCTCGGCGCAGGCATTTCCGGGCGCGGCAAGAGCGGCGATAACAGCAGTTGATGGAGGAACAGACGATAGTCGGGGCTGAGGTATTTCGCCTGCACCGATCGCCAGAGTCCTAATGCCTGCTCATGCTCTTCCTCAATCATCTGGCGGAGATGGATGGACTCCTCCCACTCTGGCACTGACTTGATCAGAATTTGCTGCAAAACCTGAATGTCGTGGACCTGCCCCAGGCTATCTTGCAACCCCTTGATCTCCTGAATCCATTGCTTAAACGCTGGTTCATAGAAGTCCGTAAAAAATTCCGCCTGATAGCGCACATGCTTACAGGTCTTACGCAGATCATGAAGGGTGGGGCTGGCGATCGCCGTCTGATCATTGGCCGCAATGAGCCACCCTGGATGTAGCAAGAGTTCGGCGAGTAATGGACTCAATAACTCCGGTAAAACCAACGCCAAAGATTGTTGGGCCGATAGCGTATAACGGGGCTGATCGAGCCAATTTTCATAGGCCACTTTCAGATCTTGATAAACTTGACTTTTAAGGACGGTTTTAACCTTAGAAAAGACCTTTTTTCGTTGCTTGGCTAACGTCGCGATCGCCTGTTGTAGCAAACCCTGTTCCGACGGATCAAGCTTTTCCGCGTATTCCGTTTTAAGAGTATCCAGTTGAACATCCAGATCCCGGAGCTTACCGAGTTGCCTGGTAATCCCTTGGAGTGACTTAATCTGAGCCGCTTTCGGTAGGACGATCGCCGCCTTAAAAATTTGCAGGGCTGTTTGTAACCGCCGAATTGCTACCCGCATTTGGTGCAGATCCTCCGGATCTTTATCTTTGAGCACCAAAGCTTCCCGGCTAATCATGCGGTGATAGTGCTTCTGGATTAGCGCGTGGGCATACTGCTCTACTGTTGCTGTTGCCGCTGCTGGGAGGCGGCCAGTCGATTGTGAGTCATCCGTAGGAACCTTAGCCATACTCTCCCGTTTCTGCGACAGACGATCACACGCCCTTAATCATCCTCCATTATAGGCGACTGGCTCTGGGCTGCCTCTGTTGGGAGGTGTCAAGCAAGTGCAGTGTCAAGCTGAATTGGGTAGATTGGGCCAAACATGGTGCAGCTTAACAAGGCTAGGGTGTGTTTTAAAACTCTTTGGCAGAATGGGAGTAGTACAGCTACCTAATTGATTGGCATGACCGACCACGCCTCAGAAACCATCCACCGAAGTGATCTGAGTCACCAACAGTGGGAGCGGCTCCAGCCCTTACTGCCCCCACAAAAACCGCATACTGGCTGCCCGGCCAAAAACCACCGCACGGTCATCAATGGCATCCTCTGGAATTTTGTGCACGGGTGGCACCCTGGCGCGACTTGCCGGCACGCTATGGGGCGTGGTCAACGGTTGCTGGACGGTTTTACCACTGGCGTAAAACCGGTTTATGGCAGCAGGTGTTGGCTGCCCTCCAGGCCGAAGCGGATGCCGAGGGTAAGCTCAATTGGGCGATCCACTTTGTCGATGGCAGTGTCATCCGTGCCCACCAACATGCGGCAGGGGCAAAAAGGGGGACCTAGACCCGGCAGCTACGGGAAGTGCGATTGAGCAAGTGCAAGCACGCGAGGCGTTAGGGCGTTCCCAAGGGGGATTTAGTACCAAACTGCATCTCTGCTGTGATGGCAATGGGTTACCGATCACCTTTGTGCTGACGGCGGGCGAACGCCATGAAACCGTTGTCTTTGAGCAGTTGATGGCGCAAGGTGCCGTCAGCGACGAACCCAAGATTCACGCCTCCGATCGTCATCGCCTTCGTACCCATAGGATCTAGTCTTACTAACTTGCAACTGCCGTCCCATCCAGTCAGCCCCATCCAGTGCTGAGATGGCCGCATCTTCCTGGGCATCCACCTCCATGATGACGAAGGCAAACCCTCGCTTCCGTCCGGTCTCTCGATCGGTGGGCAACGCAATGAGCTTGATGCTACCGTATTCCTCAAGAAGCTGCTGTAAGTCATCTTCCGTGACACGATACGACAGATTACGGATGTGGATAGTCATGTGGAATTGATCGAATGTGAACAGACGCACAAAGGTTCGGGCTAAACCTCGATGTCGGCGTTGCAAGAGACTGGGGACGTGTCGCACTCCCATTGCATTGCCGTCTTGTTGAATCACCACGCCTAGGTTGTGAAGATGCGCAAGCACGATCGTGCTGAGAGACCAAACCCTTTTGCTAGTCCCATCATATCTTGTCTGCTCTTGTCTGCCTAAATTCGCAAGTCCCCCGCTGCAATGGCGTCGAAATCAGCCGAGGCCCCACTTAATCAGGCATCATTTACAACCCCTCATTAAATTAAGCCTGACAGACTACTAGATGTCCCAAGCAAACGAGGGAAGGCATCAAAATGACGACTCCCATCTCAAAGCATGATTGCCCTAGTCAGGAACTAGCCAGGGAGAAATTCAGCGCTATCGCGTAGAAACCTAATGCTCAGAAACCAGATTGACGAGCAACCTGCTTATTGTCGTGATCGCGAGGTCTAGCCTTATTGACCCGCAACTGCCGTCCCATCCAGTCAGCCCCATCCAGTTCTGAAATGGCTGCATCTTCCTGGGCATCCTCATCCATTTCGACGAAGGCAAACCCCCGCATCCGTCCGGTCTCTCGATCGGTGGGCAACACAACGCGCTTGATGGTACCGTATTCCTGAAAAACCTGCCGTAAGTCCTCTTCCGTTGCCCGATACGACAGATTACCAATGTAGATAGTCATGTGGAATTGATCGAACGTGAACACACGCACAAAGGTTCGGGCTAAACCTCGATGCCGGCGTTGCAAGAGACTGGGGACGTGCCGCACTCCCATTGCATTGCCGCCTTGTTGAATCACCACGCCTAGGTCGTGAAGATGCGCAAGCACGATCGTGCTGAGAGACCAAACCCTTTTGCTAGTCCCATCATATCTTGTCTGCCTAAATTCGCAAGTCCCCCGCTACAATGGCGTCGAGATCAGCCGAGGTCCTCCTTAATCAGACATTATTGTCAAGATCAAACTTCTTGCGACGCAGCCTTGCTACCGAGCGTCCATCGTCCTCGCTAGATAGCGGGTAATTTGGGTGGGTGCGATCAAGCAGAAACCTGAATCGCGAGGTTTAGGCATCGCCGCGTCTTCAGCACGGTAAGGCTGTCAAGCATTGCTCAGGGAGCTGGCTAAGGCAGGGTGAATCACATTTCGCCCCAGGCATATCATCTCCTGTATGTAATTAGGCGTAAACGTACATTCAAACCCCTGGTTAGCTCCAGTCGCCAACTGGCAGCGCCAATCTTCATCCAACCGGCCTAACAAGACCCAGGTCCGATTGTAGGAGTCTATGAAGGTCTTCCCAATATGCAGGTTCATCATTTTTGCCTCGATTAATCCGACATTTCACACGCTTAGTCTAGATTTCTAGCCCCCCACTGTAATCAGTAGCCCTAACGTTCTCTGCTCCACAGCGGGGAACAGTCTGCGGAAATTACGAAGATGAACTGAGCCGACGGTTTAATCCACATTGATAGATTCGCTAAATTCTTGGCCAACTCAGGATCATTTGACGCTAGCGGACCATCATGGTTTCCGGGGGATTTCGTGAAGTTGAGGATTGCCCCCATCGTTCCCCATCCCAGCCATCAGCACGATCACCAGCCACTCTCCCCTGGGTTCAGGGTGAGGGCCAAGCCGGTTTGTCCGAGTTGACCCGGGTTGTCCATCCAGCGGCTCTGCCCTCCATCCTCTAGCCACTGACTACCCGCAGCCGGACAGGATACAGGTGTCCCCTGACGGCTTGCCTCCGGCGCACGTCACACCGCCGAATGACAGTTGGTAACATTCTGCCGGGATGGGCGTGTGCAACTTTGGGAAAGTGGGTTATCGTAACTCCGTGGCCAATGGCCGCATAAAAAAACCCGCCTTTGGGCGGGAGTTGATGTGAGAAGAGAGCGGTTGAACCCTGCATCTGTTCGACCGCTTATTTCTATACTCTTACGTTTCCCCGTTCTGCGCTAGTCCCCTAGCAACATTTATTTGGAAAGTTGTTAAAATTCAGCGATCGCGATCGCGGCTAAACGACCACGAGGCAAGCTTTTTCCCCATCCCCCGCCTTTGTTCCCTATTTCTTGGATTTTTCCCCGCCTCCCGCGCTTAAGCGATCCCGCTAGCCGGAGGCCCTACCGCACACGCGTCAATGTTTAGGATGGTACGAAGTGCCGCCCATCTCCAGCCGCAGCGGCGCATTGGGTTGAGGCTCATTATCCAAATCCAGCCGTGTCGTTGTATTGTCAGCCGCACTTACGCCTGGTGTTGCGGCCCAATAAACACCCAACCCGGTCACGAGTGCAGCCTGGGGTGTGCCATGAAAAGCTCTAACGAGGGTGGGCGGCTTTAATCTTACAGACTGCGACGATCGAGCAGCCAGTAGGTTCTCATCAAGCCCTTACCCTTGACATCAACCAGACCCCGTTCTTCAAAGATGAACTTGTGCTTCAGTAGGTTGAAGGTTGAGTCTGTGACCTGGATACGTTGCACCGCCCCCTGGGATTCCATCCGGCTAGCTACATTGACCGTATCCCCCCAGAGGTCATAGATAAACTTCTTATGGCCAATGACCCCCGCGACCACTGTGCCCGAATGGATACCGATCCGAATCTGGACGGGGTGATGGTAATGCTTTTTGAGGTGCTGGACCGCATATTGCATATCTAGGGCCATATTGGCGATCGCTTCGGCATGATCAGGGCGGGGGTTGGGCAGACCACCGGCCACCATATAGGCATCCCCGATCGTCTTAATCTTCTCTAGTCGGTATTGCTCCGACAGGTCATCGAAGATAGAAAAGACATGGTTTAATAAGCCGACCAGTTCACGGGGGGAAATGTGGCTGGAAATCTGGGTAAAGCCCGCAATATCAGCAAACAGGATACTGACATTGTCAAATTGCTCAGCGATAAAGGCGTTATGACCGCTGGCAGAGGGGAGGGTTGAATGTTCGCGGAGGCGATCGGCGATCGTCTTGGGCAAGACATTGAGCAGGAGCGACTCTGACTTCGCCTGTTCTGCCTGGAGGGCACTTTCCGCCTGTTTGCGCTCAGTAATATCGTTAACGACATACAGGCCATATCGCACACCGCTGATATCAATAATATCGGCAGAGAGGAGGCCCGTCTTGCGCTCCCCCGATCGCGTGCGGAATTCATACTCATAGTTATTAAAAGCTCCCTGATCTCGCAGTAGGGAGATCATTCTGGCCCGCGTATCTTCATTCACCCACAGGTTCAGTTCAGTTGCGGTTTTGCCAATAATTTCATCGCGAGTATAGCCACAGGCATCGACAAAGCTATCATTCACTTCGACGAACCGTTCATCCTCTAATAAGGTAATCGCAATCAGACTGGGACTCGCTCGAAAAACCTTTTCAAATTTTTCCTCTGAGAGTTTGAGGGCGGCTTCTGCCCGTTTACGATCGGTAATATCGCGTACCACCCAAATTACGGAATCGCGGGCGATCGGGGTGATCGTGGCCGAAAACCAGACTTCACGCTGCTGAATCGGTAAACTATACTCCACTGTAATCATGCTTTTAATCGCTAATGCTTGGTGGATATAGGCGATAAATAACTCGGCCTTATCGGGGGCGAAAACCTCATGGACCGTTTTGCCAATCAGTTCTTCGGCGGGCCGGTACAGTAAATCAGGGCTAGTGGGGGCGATCGTCAGGTAGCGTCCGTTGATATCCTGAACAAAGATCAGCTCCTTCATCGCCGCAAACAGCGATCGCAACTCGGTTTCCCGTTGCTGGAGGCTGGCTGTCAGTTCATCCACTTGCCGCCGGACTTCTTCGTCTTTCTGGGCAATGGCCACCGATGACTGCTGTAATTGCCCCGCGATCTGGCGAAAGGACTGGGCGATGATGTCCACTTCCGCCGGATAGGGGGTGGGTATCTCCCGCTGTCGGGTATAGATGAGGGGATGCCAGCGCCCCGCTGATAAATTTCGGGCAGCCTCAGTTAACTCATAAAAGGGATGGGCCAACCAGCGTGACGTTTTTGTGGCTAGCACACTGGTGAGGATGAGTACCACCAAACAAAGCAGCAGGGTTTGCTGCCGATTGCGATCGATCTGGTCACGAAAATCGGATTCAGGCAGCACGATCGCGAGTTGCCAATCCATCCCCCCTTGCGCTTTGAGTGAGGAAAAGGATACGAAGTATCTGCCACCCGCCGTGCCTAGGCGCAAGGGCGAACCACGTTCCTGGGCATCAGCTTGGGGGAGATGGGTCTGGAGCAAGGGAGCCGTTTCTACAATCACCGGGTTCCGACTCGCGATCGCCAAGATCGCCTGGGTTTGCCCCGCCCGTTGTTGAAAAAGCTCTTCGGGTTGGGACGTAGCAATGAGGTGCCCCGCCCCATCAACAATAAAAGCTTGCCCGGATTGACCAATGGCAAGCGTTTGGAGAAATTGACTAATATCCGAGAGATCAAAGTCAGTGGCTAGGACGCCTTGGAACTGCTGTCGGGCCGCATAGACCGGATAGACATGGGAAATGCCTAAAGGAGTAGCGAGAAAGTAACGATAGGGTGTACTCCAGCCCGGTTGACCTGCCGCCACCGCACTTTTATACCACGGACGTTCACGGGGATCATAGTGGGGTTTCTCGCGGAGCAATTGGCGAGATTGGCCATTGGTGTCGGTGCTATAGGTGTATAGGGTGTCATTGCGGCGGCGATCGACCCGCAGGATTTCAAAGCCATCCTCCTCAAGATTACGGCGAACCGCCACATAATCCCCAGTGGCAGATCCAAAGGAAATGTGATTGACCGTATCAAAAAGCTTGTGCAGCGCCATAAACTGGGCTTCCAGTTGATCGAGATCAGCAGGGCGCAATTGGCCATTCTGGAAGGCGATCGCGTTAAGTTCGTTGACCCGACCCGGAGCCGTTAAATAATCCTGAACCTTTTCGGCAATGCGATCGCTCATCTCATACTGAAGCTGTTCCGCCAATCGCATGACACTTCGCTGCCCACTCAGGAGCGACAGGTAGCCCGTCAGGACCACCGCCAGTGTTACCTGCAAGCCAAAACACCCAGCCAGCAAGAGCCGCAAGGGAATTCGGGACCTTAGGGGTAATCGTGGTATTGCACCCATGCAGCCCATCCTAGCTGACGTGAAAAGCGGGCGACTAGCCCTAGGCAATGGCAGCTTGCCCTGATCATAATTTCTCCCTGGGGAGGCAACGACAACCGTTACGATCAATAACGAAGTTCTGGATGCCCTTGCTAAGCCGATGCCGCGACCGATTGTCATTATTCCGGGATATTTTGCTGGAGCCGAGACCTATGCATCCCTAGCCCAAAATCTGCGGGATCGGGGATTTGCCGCCACGATCGTGCCGCTCCAGCGACGAGACTGGTTGCCGACCCTAGGGGGACGCCCAGTCAACCCTATTGTTGATCAGATCGATCGCACGGTCATGGGGGTATTAGAGCAGTCGGGCAGTGACAAAGTGCACCTGATTGGCCACTCTGCCGGCGGATGGATCGCCCGGATCTACCTGGGGGACAAACCCTATTCGCCCGCAGCCCGCATCTGGAAAGCCCGAGGCCATGTGGCCACCCTCCTCACCCTGGGGACACCCCACTTAAGTCAAGAGCGCTGGACGCGGAACAACTTAGAGTTTGTTAACACCACCTATCCCGGCGCTTTTTACCCGGACGTGTCCTATGTCTGTGTGGCGGGAAAGTCGATCTTCGGTCGCCGCCGTTGGGGCACCTGGCTGGCCTATAACAGCTACGAGTTGACCTGCGGCCAGGGGGAAACCTGGGGGGATGGGATTACGCCGATCGCCGCCGCCCACTTGGCGGGAGCCGAAAACCTAACCCTGGCCGATGTGCAGCATTCCCCCCGCCCCGATCGTGCCTGGTATGGTTCGCCGGAAATTGTGGAGCAGTGGTGCTCCCATCTCGATTGAGGCTCAGCCGCTCACAAGTGAAATGTGGTCTGGCCGTCGCGGCTGTCTGGATATGGTGGTCTGGCCGTCACGGCTGTCTGGATGGCAGGCAGGATGCCTGCTCCACAAGAGAAGTTAACCTATGAGGCAGGCGAGACGCCTACCCCACAAGAGAGGGATGACTACTCACTGAATTACGCATTGCCAAAGTTCGGCATCGATACCTGGGGCAACGGATTGCCAAAACTGGGCAGATCTAACTTCGAGGAACCCCGCGAAGTCATCGCCAGCCGGTAGCTGACACTTTGCAACTCGGCATGGAGTTGGCGATTTTCCCGTTGCACCTGGGCAATCTTTTCGCGAATCGGGGCCATGCGATCGGCAAACTTTTGGCGATAGACTTTGGGCAACTCCTGCACCACCTGCTCCAACATCCGCGAGCGATCGGTCAACTCCTGCACCGACTGGCGCAACTGCTGCACCTCCGTATCCCGTGCCGCCAACTGCTCCTGGTAAAACGCCACCTGCTCCTCAACGTGTTGCAACTGCTCACGAATCACCTGCATCTCCGCCTGGTGCCGCTCCGATAGCTCCGGGTTCGGCATAAACTGCTGATTCCCCTTCACCAAGCGAAACAACTCCTGGGAAAGTTGCTGCACCAATTGATCGCGGACTTGCAACTCCTCCCGCATTGCCGCCATTTCGGCCTGAAGGGCTTGAAGATCTTGAGTGTCTGTTTGGGGCATGATCGCGTCGCTCCCGTAGGTGATGGCTGTCAATCAAAGCTCAGCCGTAGCGGGGTCCGCATCCCAACGACGGGGTGGAGAAGCCCGACGAATCTCCCGCCAAATGGCTGTCGCTGCTAATGTACCATCTGCAACCGCGATCGACACCTGGTTTAACCCCTGTTTTAGATCCCCTAGGGCAAAAATTCGAGGGTGAGAGGTGCGGCACATCCCATCCGTCACCAAATTTTCCCCTTCCTGCTTGAGATCCAGCCCCGCCAGGTAGTCCTTATGGAAGTGCGACCCCATCGCCACCAGCCCCGTCTCCAGGGGAATCACCGCGCCATCGGTCAACTCCACCCCCGTCATCTCGTGGTTTTCGCCCAGGAATTGCTTAATCGGCGTTTCAATCAGGTGATAGCCATGATCCGCTAGCTTGTGGCGCATGGCATCACTCACCGGAAACAGCCCCATCGTGAACACAAACAAGTAGGGCGTAAACCAATTCAGCACAAACGCCGTGTTGATATTGGCCTCCGAGTTGACAAATAACCCACAACGGCGATCGGCCATCTCATAGCCATCACAAATCATGCACACATGCAGGTTATAGCCCGCATAGTCATAGACATTTTGCATATTCTCCAGTTGGGGCAAATTATCGATCAAGCCACTGGCCGCAATCAGGTATTTCGATCGAAACACCGGATAAATACTGTCCTTCATCCCGACCTTCACCTTGACGCTGAAATAGTCCCCCTCATCCTTCACATCTTCCACATAAGCCCGCAGGTAATCGCCCCCCAGGGAAAGATAATGCTCCTGCCCCTGTATCAGTAGATCGCGTCCAGGAGTATTGGGCGGTAGGCCCAGATAATTGCGCAAATCCTGCATCCAGAAAGAGCGGCCCCGACCCTTTTCAATCATCAGGGTGGAAAGCAGATAGCGCTGGGTGTAGATGCCCGCCGAGAGGCCACCCGCGCCGCCACCGACAATAATGACATCGTAAAGGTGATCCAGGCGTTCATCCAGGGTCTTTTTCGCAAGTTTCATAGGATGTTCAATCGGGAAGGGCTATCAAGCAGGGGTCGTCACCAGGGTGGGCAGTTTCTTGCCCTTGTGCAGGTCAGTTTCCGGCACATCCATATATTCCGCCACCAGCTTCCGGAAGTCATCCCCCTCGATCGTTTCCTGATCCAACAACAGATCCACCAGGCGATCGACTAAAGGCCGATTTTCCCGAATAATCCGACGGGCTTCACTATAGCAACGGGTGGCAATCTCCCGCACCTGGCGATCGATCTGGGCGGCAATTTCCTCGGAATATTCCGATCGCGGCATCCAATCCCGTCCCAGGAAGACCTCATTTCCCGGCGTTTCCAGGGCCAATGGACCCAAATCCGACATCCCAAACAGGGTGACCATGCGTCGGGCTAAATCCGCCACCCGGCGAATATCGCTACTGGCTCCCGTTGTCACCTCATCGGGACCAAAGACTTCGGCTTCGGCGGCGAGACCCCCCAGGGCCACGGTAATGCGATCGAGCAACCAACCACGGGTGTAAAGACCACTGTCGATCGTGTCCTCATCGGGGATCGATTGGGAGAACCCTTCAATGCCCCCCGATCGCGGAATAATCGTTACCTTATCCAGCAAATCCGAGTGCTTCAGCAGCGTCATCAGCAGGGCGTGGCCAACTTCGTGATAGGCCGTCATGCGCTTGCGGCTACTGTCGAGCAGGGGGTTGAGCATCAGGCCAATGGTGACGCGATCGATGGCATCATCAATTTCCAAGGGACCGATCGCTTCCTTGCGGCGACGGGCGGTCAGGATGGCGGCTTCGTTCAGTAGGTTAGCCAGATCGGCTCCGGAAAACCCAGGGGTGCGACGGGCAACGATTTCCAGCGAGACTGCTTCTTCTAACTTCTTATTGCGGGCGTGGACCTCTAGAATCGTCAACCGCCCCTTGTAGGTGGGCAGATCGACAGTAATCTGGCGATCGAAGCGTCCCGGTCGCAGCAGGGCCGAATCCAGCACATCGGGACGGTTGGTGGCCGCGATGACGATAATCCCCGTATTGCCCTCGAAGCCGTCCATCTCGGTGAGCAGTTGGTTCAGGGTTTGCTCCCGTTCGTCGTTCCCACCGCCAATCCCGGCTCCCCGCTGGCGACCCACCGCATCAATTTCATCAATAAAGATCAAACAGGGGGCACTTTCCTTGGCTTTACGGAATAAATCCCGGACCCGTGAAGCGCCAACGCCCACAAACATTTCCACAAATTCCGAGCCGGAAATGCTGAAGAAGGGCACCCCCGCTTCCCCGGCGATCGCCTTGGCTAGGAGCGTCTTCCCCGTCCCCGGTGGGCCGATGAGGAGGACCCCCTTGGGAATGCGGGCACCGATCGCCGTAAACCGTTCGGGTTCCTTGAGGAAGGTCACCACCTCCTGAAGTTCTTCCTTGGCTTCTTCCACCCCCGCGACATCTTCAAACATGACCCCCGTTTGGGCTTCCATCTGGAACCGGGCACGGGACTTGCCAAAGTTCATCGCCTGATTCGAGGCCCCACTGGAGCGACGCAGGATCATCATCAGGCCCATGATCACGAGCAAAACGAGCAGTAGGTTGAGAAAGAGGCCAACCACGGCCCGATTGTCGGCAGAGGGCTGAACGGAAAATTCAACATTGTTGACACGGGCACGTTCAACCAGTTCCGGATTGTTATTAAACAGGGTCACTTCCTGGGTAGCGTTGGGGCCACTAGCCCCCTTGAGTTGGACCTTGGCTTTTTGGCGCTCTGGGTCGTACTCAATTTTGGCCACTTCGCCCTGGTCAATTTTAGTCAACAGTTGGCTGTAGCTCAGGTTTTCCTGGGCTAGCACTGGACCACCCAATAATCCGGCGAGGGCACCTTGCAGAAGCAACCAACCCACAGCGACTTGCCCGATCGTCCGTCGTTGGCGGGCTGGGGCAGCAGCACTTGTGGGGGACGCAGGGGAGCTAGGGCAGGAAGGTTGAGGGTTTGCTGCTAGACCAGGGTGTCTCATAGGAGGAAATGCCAGAGGGAGTCGCGTTTCACAAGAAAGTCTGATCCAAGTTTAGCGCTCCTGCCTGAAATGTTAGGGTGCGCCCGGTGGTTGAACACCGAGGTCAGTGCATCATGACTGGTGACTGGAGAGTGTGGGATCGCCTGAGGGCACTGCGGCAGTCAGGATGCCTACCCGATCAGAAAGACGGTGGGATCTGAGAGCATGGCGGCAGTCAGGATGCCTACCCCACAAGATCATTTGCAACAAGAGACTATTCGCTAGCCTTCTTGCAAGGTTAACGGAGCCAGCGGCGTTAGGTATCCTGGGCTTTCTCCCGCAGACCCAATCCCACAATTTCCATCATCAAAGCCACACCCACATAGCCCGGTCGTAGACTTCTCAGGGCTAGCCGCCCCGTCGAGATCCCAATACCACCCACTAGGAGCAGGGCAATACCTGCCACTGCCAGGGTTGATCCCACTTTCGCATCTGTTCGCTTACTCATACTCAGGTTTGCAACCTGCTAACGCTAAAAGAATTTACACGGTTGGCCTTGGTGACTCGCGATTTTGCGTGGCCGCTCCTCAACAGTCGGTATTGCCTCATTCAACCAAATCCCAATCCTGTTGAGAGATGTTAATCTATAGTATTGCGCAAAGTAAAGAAAAAGTCGGGGAAACTTTATGAATTTTTGTAAAAACGGCGACTTTATTGAAAACCTGAATTGATCCAACCTACACGCCCAAGCCCCGGAAGATCGACTGAACGGAGATCACAGCTACGCTCCCTGGGTAAACGTTACCCGCAGTCGTAGCTATTACGTTCCAGGTTCGCGGAAGACTTCCCTGAGCCAAGACTCCTACCTTTATTAAGCACCTTCCTGAATTCACGGGCTTAATCGGTAGATTCATATAGATAACATAGAACCGGTCAATTACTCTCCGTGGTTATGCGTAACTTATTCGTCTCGTGCCCAGTATGTGAGAGGCGCGATCGGCGGTAGTCGTTACCGTGTCTTGCTTTCAGCCAACGTGCCAGTTTCCCTTGCTTTCTGGGTTCGACGGGGCTGATAGCCAGGGGCTATTGCCTATGAATCGAGTTCTACTCTTAGAGTTCCCCGTGTCTGATGTAAACATAACAGGCGGCAGCGGGTCCGGAGGGTTCCGCGATCTATTCCTGGTAGAGGCATCCCGATCGGGTGATCGCCGGAATCTACCCATTGGTAAGATAGGGCCAGTGCGACTGTTGCTTCTCCGGTCGGTTATATTGACGGTTTTGGGCCGACTTTAATTCTGGCTTTGCTGCCTGTCTGCCAAGCTACATCTGGCGTTTAACTTTTATTGTCCTTCTCGCAACCTGCTTTATGACTGCAACCTCAGCCCCTTCCCCAACCTATCAAGGCCAATTTGGTGAATTTACGATTACCGCCGACGATCGCCGAGGGGTGATCCTCTATCGCACGGGTCTCGCGATCGCGGCCCTTAGTTTCGCGATCGCCACGGGCCTCGCCCTCGCCCTGCCGGATTTTCCCTTCACTCCCTGGATATTGACCGGGTTATATGCCACTTTTGCCCTAGCCCTTGGTGTCAGCCTGTTAACCATTCACATTTACCTGATCATCCTGCATCGCTTTCTGCAAGCCTGTTGGCTCATTGGCGCGATCGCGTCCGTTGTGATTGCCGTAAAATTTGAAACTCCGCTCGTTGTAACGGTCTACGAACAGCCCTTACTTCTGCTTGGTATGGGTTGGCTATTTGTTGCCTTAACGGGTATTTTCTTTAAGGAAGCTTTTTGCTTCGATCGTCTAGAAACTAAGCTGCTCACGCCATTAGTCCCAATGGTTTTACTCGGCCACATGAGCGGTCTTTTGCCCCTTTATGCTGGACAACTCCTATTAGCGATTTGGGCCGGGGGGTTTCTGATCTTTGCAGGCCGAAAAGCCTTCCAGGCGATCCCCGACGATATTGGTGACAAGTCGGTATTTGAATACCTCCATCAACAGTCAAAACCCCAACCGTCAAAAACGGCGTGACCCTGATCCTCTGTCCGGGGATGCATGATCCCACCTTAACGGTAGACTTCTGGCAAGCCCTTGCCCCCCACCTCCCCTCACCCGTATGCCGATCGCTCATCTTCCCCAGCGATCGCTACCCCGCCTACTCCCCTTGGCACCTATGGACCTTTCTCCACGAGTCGCAACCCGCTCCCCCTTGGGTGTTCCTGGGTTTTAGTGCCGGGTGTGTGGCGATCGCGGGTATCCTACCCATTCTGGTCTGCCGTCGGGTCCCGATCGCGGCCATCTTTGCCCTTGATGCGTGGGGGGTGCCCTTTCCCACCCGCGTACCCGTGCATCGCCTCAGCCATGATCACTTTACCCACTGGAGTTCGAGGCTGCTGGGGGGCCAGGGAGCTAGCTTCTATGCCGATCCCGCCGTTGAGCATTTACAGTTATGGCGATCGCCGCAAACGGTAGTCGGTTGGCAGGTTGGCCCAGAGCCACCCTTGCAGCATTACACCACGGCCCGCCAGTTCATCGTCCAGACATTAGCTGGCTATATTTCCGTCTAGTACCTATTCGTTTCCGTGGAAACAACAAGCCTTGTTGCAACGGTTTCTTAAGGTTTTGCCCCCGATTGTTAGTCAACCCTAACAGATGGGAAATGAATAAGTATAGATAAGCGCAACTTACCAAATTGACTGCTAAAGTGCATTAAAATGCATTGCTATATTGCATCACTTGCTACAGAACTAGATCCAGAACGGAGAGGGGGGACCCGTGCAACTACAGAGCGTGGCCGTTAAACGAGCAACCGGTGCGTATGCCTTGATTGACAGCCTCAAGCGTCATGGCGTGCGCCACATTTTTGGCTATCCCGGTGGGGCGATCCTGCCGATCTACGATGAGGTCTACCGCGCCGAGGCCGATGGCAGTATCCAACACATCCTGGTGCGGCACGAACAGGGGGCTGCCCACGCTGCCGATGGCTATGCCCGTGCGACGGGAATGGTGGGGGTGTGTTTTGGCACCTCTGGCCCCGGTGCAACCAACCTGGTGACCGGGATTGCCACGGCCCAGATGGACTCAATCCCAATGGTTGTAATTACGGGTCAGGTGCCCCGCGCGGCGATCGGCAGTGACGCCTTCCAGGAAATTGATATCTATGGCATCACCTTGCCGATCGTCAAACACTCCTATGTGGCTCGCGATCCCCGTGATATTCCCCGGATGGTGGCGGAAGCTTTCCATATTGCCAGTACCGGACGCCCCGGCCCCGTGCTAATTGACGTGCCCAAGGATGTCGGTTTGGAAGAATTTGACTACACCCCGGTTGAACCGGGTTCGGTGAAGCTGGTGGGGTATCGCCCGACGGTTAAGGGCAACCCGCGCCAGATCGCCCAGGCGGTGGAACTGCTCCGGCAGGCGCAACGGCCTTTGCTCTATGTGGGGGGCGGCGCGATCGCGGCTTCAGCCCATGCGGAGATCCAGGAATTGGCGGAACATTTTCACATTCCCGTGACCACGACCCTGATGGGGAAGGGCGCGTTTGATGAAAGCCATCCCCTCGCTGTCGGGATGTTGGGGATGCACGGGACCGCCTATGCCAACTTTGCGGTGAGTGAGTGTGACCTGCTGATCGCGGTGGGTGCCCGGTTTGACGATCGCGTGACGGGCAAGCTGGATGAATTCGCCTCTAGTGCCAAGGTGATCCACATCGATATTGATCCGGCAGAGGTGGGTAAGAACCGCAAGCCGGAGGTGCCGATCGTGGGGGATGTGCGTCAAGTGCTGATCGACCTGCTGCACCGTATCCGCGAGGCTGGCGTTCAGACTGACTCCCACCAAACCTTGTCTTGGCGGCAAAAGATCAAAGACTGGCGGGAAGACTATCCCCTCCAGATTCCCCATCCCAATGACAGCCTTTCGCCACAGGAGGTGATTGCGGAACTGGGACACCAGGCTCCCCACGCCTACTACACCACGGATGTGGGGCAGCACCAAATGTGGGCGGCCCAATTCCTGAATACGGGTCCCCGTCGCTGGATTTCGAGCGCGGGTTTGGGCACGATGGGCTATGGGGTTCCGGCGGCGATGGGCGCGAAGTTTGCCCTGCCGGAAGAGGATGTGATCTGTGTGAGCGGTGACGCGAGCTTCCAGATGAACCTGCAAGAGTTGGCGACGATCGCCCAGTACGATGTCAACGTCAAGATTGTGGTGATCAACAATGGCTGGCAAGGGATGGTCCGCCAGTGGCAGCAAACTTTTTATGATGAGCGCTATGTGGCCTCCAATATGGAAGTGGGGATGCCGGATCTGGTGAAGTTAGGCGATGCTTTTGGGGTTAAGGGGATGTCGATTTCCCGCCGTGATGAGTTGGCCCCCGCGATCGCGGAAATGCTGGCCCATCCGGGACCGGTGCTGCTGGATGCACGGGTAACGAAGGATGAGAACTGCTATCCGATGGTGGCTCCTGGTAAGAACAATGCGGAAATGTTGGGCTTGCCGACGCCCCAACGGGATTTATCGGCGGCTCCAACGGAGGTTACCTGCCACAGTTGCGGGATAGTGAATCCCTCGGCGCATCAGTTCTGTCATGCCTGCGGGTCTAAGCTGTAGCAACGAGTCGGACAGGGCTAGGGGTAGCCGTGGGTTATCCAGCCTTGTCCCAACCTATGCACTAAAATCCATTGCTTCCTGGATCGTTGAGCCACCGGATAGGTGCGATCGTGACACCGGGAAGCTTTTTAGTTGGGGGACACTTCCCCTAGTGGCTATCCTCCTTTCTCCGACGCTATGCCCCTAGCAGCGATGGGAAACTTATCCTTAAGCATTCTGCGGGTTGCAATTCTGGTGTCTTGTTTTTGCCTCGATAGAGTAAACGCAATCAGCAGCGGGGTATTATCCGGCAATTTTCTAGATAAGATGACGATTACCGATGTTATCCAGAATTTTTCGGGCTATCATCGAAAATATACTGAAAGTTTCTTGATATTCAGCTTTTTGTTCTCTAGATGTTGGCTATCCGGAAAATTGCGGTATAATTATCCCAATTAATAGATAGTCTTCAATCTGATCTCCGGCTTGCCGTTAGGAATTTTTGTGCTAAAGTGAAAGTATTCCAAGTTAGTTTGGAAGATATATGCTAAATTTGCCATGACCTTTTAATAAGGCTCGGTAATTCACACTACCTTTTGTTTTTCACCTCACATGAGGCTAAAAATAGTACTTTTGTTCTTTTTTTGACAACATGAAACCTTGGTTACATCTATATTTGTCTTTTAAAGCTTGTATTTTCAATACTTAAAGAAGTTTATGTCCTTACTCGATAACGTAAAAGATATTTTCTTCAGAGAAGATTCTAAAGTGGAAGGGAGAATGCCACTCTCTATTGAGGAGTTAATCGAAACGGAACTAGCGAACTTCACTCAACCAGTATCTATTACTAATCACAATAAAATTCCAGATACGCCTCAAATACCAATTCAGAACCCAACTACCTGGATAAAGATTCCAGATGTTATTTGCTGTTTTGTAGATATGGAGGGATCTACAAAGCTTAGTGCTGGATTACACGATAAAACAACTGCAAAAGTTTACAGGCTTTTTACAGAAACAGCTATCCGAATTTTTCATAAGTTTGGAGCAGCATATATTGATGTTAAGGGAGATGGAGTTTTTAGTCTGTTTAACAGTGACCAGCCTTACTCAGCTCTTGCCGCAACTGTCTCATTTAAAACATTTGTTTATGAGCATTTTACGCCAAAAGTTAAAGCGCTTACTGACCAGGATATTGGAGGGCACTTTGGAATCGATCAGAAGACCGTTCTAGTTCGTAGGTTTGGATTGAAGAGCTATCAGAATAGAACAGATAGACAAAATGAGGTTTGGGCTGGAAAACCTGTGAATATGGCAGCAAAACTAGCTAGTTTGTCTACAGATAATAGACTTTGGGTTTCAGAAAGATTTTTTTCAAATCTTAAAGATGAAAAAGCTACACATTCTTGTGGTTGTCCTAATGGTGAGAAGGCTGAACTCTGGAAAAGAGAGGATGTTTCAGATGATGGTCGATTTGATTTCGATACTGCTTATAGTTTAGGCAGTAATTGGTGTAAGAAGCATGGAAAATTTTTTTGCTATAGTTTAGTAAGGTTAGATAGCTAAGGCACTTTTCACTTTAGATCTTATGGAAATAACAGAAAAGCTTCTTTCTATTCTTCAGATAGTTAATGACTGGCTCAAGTTTGCTGAAGCAAAAAACGCAGTCCTATTAGCATTTTGTGGTGCCGCGATTACAGCAATCATCACTTATCTTAGCGCCGAAGAAACTGTACTAAATTCCCTGCGGGTAGGTCTATTGATTTCAACATTTTTACTATGCATAAGCTCATTAATTTGTTCTTTATCTTTTCTCCCAAAAACTGATATAGAGCATTTTACCTGGCAAAGAGGAAGACCAAATAGAAGCTCTCAATCTTTGTTGAAAGCTACTGACAATTTCTATTTCTTCAACAATCTTAGAAAATATGATTCTAATAGTTTACTGGAAGCGATGGATAAGTTTTATTTTGAGGATAAAATTCCAAAGCCTTACAAAAAAGAGGACTTAGACTTAGCTAACCAAATAACGATAAACTCAGAGATAGCATCAACAAAGTTTTCATTTTTCAGAATAGCTTTATGGTTACTAATACTCGCAATTCTTGTTGTGCCTATTTCAGGTTTTCTTTCTTTGATAATCTATCGAAAACTTTGAGTTCTCAACGTGTTTTTTCTCGAAGTGTTGAACAATAATTTTTGAGCATTCTTTAGTGAGTCTAAATAAGTAAAGTATGGTTTTCTATCGTTATAAATCGTTGGAAGATTATCTAATATCCAATCCCCTTACAGTGGATGGACAGCTTGACGACGGATGGGGGGCTAGTTTCCCTGTAAAAGGGAGGGAAATAGAAGCTACTATCCTGTATTCTGATATTTCTTATTTTTCAGCAAGGACTTTGGAGTTATCTTCGACGGAGATACTCATCTTTGTTAATAACTTTTTTGCTTGGATTACGGCTGAAGCTCTTCGGGAAACTCATGGGATTGTTGACAAATATATAGGCGACGAAATCATGATTGTTTTTTCAAAAGAATTTGGTTCTAAAGATCCTTTTCAAGAGGCAGTTCAAGCTGCTAGGTGGATGAGTGAGCATGATGCACTTTCTTTTTGTCCTCATATAGGAATTGCTAGCGGAGCCGTCACGGTTGGATATGTAGGTACACCCATTAAGTATAGCTGTTCTGTATTTGGAACACCTGTCACCTTTGCCAATCGATGCACATCAGTGAAACCTGAAAACGGAGATATATCTGCTAGCAGTATTGTTTTTCCATCTCGTGAGTGGAAAAACAGAGATTTTGAAGAGATTATTCCACGTGTAAAATACACTTTCCCAGATGGTGTAGTTCAAGATAAACATCAATGTTGGAGACTATTAGAGCCTAGAACAGTAAACTTAAAGAATATTGGAAACTTTGAGATTCAAGAGATTGTTAATCAGTGCATGTACTTTCCTATGCAATCTATAGAAGAAAGAGCAAAAGAATTGTTGAAGTCACTTCGCGATAAAGGGCTTTATAGACCTTGATAGACTTTGGAAGTTGAACGTGATTAAAAAATAGCTAAACAATTGGCTTGGAGCGAGCTGGTAAAAGTTCTTAGTGTATTGCGAAGGTCACTTGCAACCGCTCAATCAAGCCCTTAGGCTGTAGAAAAACTTTTTTGAAGTCAGAGATGGAACAGCCACAATCAAAAAATTGGTGGGGTCGCAATTGGAAATGGTTTGTTCCGGTTGGTTGCTTCTCTAGCCTCACCCTTTCCGTTGGGTTCATCGCGCTGCTCATGTCTTTAATTTTCGGCATGATGAAGTCCTCGGATGCCTATAAACAAGCGTTGGACAAGGCCAAGTCCAACCCTGATGTTGTGGCTGCGCTTGGCTCACCAATCAAAGAAGGCTATTTTACATCAGGTAGCATCAATATAAACGGAGCATCTGGGAATGCAGATCTGGCAATTCCAATTTCTGGCTCAAAGGGGAAAGGAACTGTATACCTCGAAGCCCAGAAATCAGCAGGCGAGTGGTCTTACTCTAAACTTGTTGTTCAAATCGATCAAACAAATGAGCGTATAAATTTGCTCAGCGAGAGTAAATAGTTGACGCAGGAAGCCCAACAACGCCTGAGCCAACGACTTGATCTGCATCTGCGATCGCCCATCTTACCGGACACGTCACGACGCCTGTAGGTTTGGGAGTGGAGATGATTGTCGTTAGAATCGGATAATTTCGATCGTGCATCGCGATCGTTGAAAACAGACATCAAATTCTCGAAAAAAGTTCGTTTGCCCAAGGATTAAGGGTATCTGAGAGGCCTGTGCCCAGGCAAATGCTAGACGAACGGGTTCCAGATCCCCAATTTGCACATACACAAATACCCCCCGTGCTTCAACCCTTGCAAGATTTCCAGCCAATGGCAAGCGGACAGTTTGTTCATCCCAAATTGCACCTAATTGTAGCCCAATGTCATAAGGTAAGAGATTGACCGTAGACCCAGTATCCAGCAGTGCATCCGCAGAAACAGAAGAGTCTGCATAACTCAGAATGATAGGAATTGTGGGTAATACTTCATCCTTAGAAAAGGGAAACTCGACTGTACTAGGCATGAGTAGATGCCTCTTTGTCATCCTGAATCATCTGCATCAGGATGTTTGCAGCTTCTGTTGCATCGTAGGGCGACCAAATCGGGTACTCTGATGCAGAAAAGATGGCTTGTAGTTCAGCGTCTGGGATTTGTATGGCTAGGAGTTTGAAGAGTGACAATTTGTCTGACTGGCTTAGATTGTTGACCAGAGGAATTAACTCAGCAAGAGACATGGCTTAAACTCCCAGACATGCGAGAATACATTGATCATAAGCGATCGGTGAGTTCCTCAGCTAACAACGCTGTTGCAACGGACTGGTGGATGCTACTCGTGGGGGGTGGGGTTTGCAGCCGCTGACCGCAACCGTTAGACTGCTGTGTTTGTCAACTATTCGTCCTGTCTATCTATTGATCACCAAAGGAGCGCTAGCGGTACGATCGCCCCTGTGATGACCCGCAATCGTGTCAGTTGTAAGCGTGCGATCGTTTATTGCTTTAGACTGGGTTGACAACAGAAAAAAGTATGATTTTCCCTTGCTTGTACCGACTAAAAGTGCGGTAAGTGCGATCGTCCTCAAGGCGGTGATGGGAGACGCGATCGCTCAAAAGCAGATAGGGTGGGCAGTGCCCATCTTATTTGTTCATGAGATACCATAAAAGGGTTGACAGACGTAGTGGAGCGATCGGGAGCCAGCAGATGCAAGCCATCCTTTTAAGCCGCGAAGAAGTTGCGCGTCGGGCAAAGCAACTATACGAGGGCGGAATCCGGCAACAGGTCGAGACCGAGGAAAACATTGGCAAAATGGTGATTATTGACATTGAGACAGGGGACTACGAAGTCGATAAAACTGGACTGCAAGCATCCCGTAACCTCAGCAAGAAGCACCCCAATGCCCGACTTTTTGGAATTCGCATTGGCTATAACGTTGCTGTCTCCTTTGGTGGTGTCATGGAGCGGATTCACAAGTGATTTCCGGAATTGTGACGGATAGACATGCTACGGTTGCACTGACCTTTTTGCTTCGGAACGGTTCAAGCATCCCGATTGAGTTCGTCATCGATACAGGCTTCACTGGGGAACTGTGTCTGCCTCTAGAAGCAGTTTCATTGATGGGTTTAACCTTCAGACATGACACTCCTGCAAATTTGGCAGATAACAGCGAAGTGTTGCTTCCAATCTACGAAGCTACTGTTCTCTGGGATGGTGAAGAGCGGGAAGTCCTTGTCATTGCGACAGGAAGGCGACCCCTGCTTGGAACTGCTCTGCTGGATGAACAGGAACTCGTAATTCAGTTTACAGAAGGTGGATTGGTAACAATTGATGAGTTGTGAACGCCGACCTGACGCAGCGCAGGCTAACAACGCAGTGGAGCGGACGGCACAGAGTCTTCTTTCTTCGTTTCAGTCATATCTGCCGCCGCTCACTTTAGCCGTTAGGCTGACCAAATGTCCAGTGTGGGTTATACCAGAATTTTCCGTTGGTATTCAGCATCTAATTAGCACCAAGCCTTAGATCAAGCTACTTCTGTTGAAGTGAGGACCTCATGCGGAAGATCTGCTACCATCAATGCAGCAAGCTTGAAGGTGCTTATGACGTTAGAAATCATGGCTGAACCTGCTCCTCTTAAGCAAAATGAAGATGGCGTCATTCTTGTCGGAAAAATCGTATAACATAGGATACTTTGGTTGCCGTCTTTAAGCAAGGCGCAACAGCAGAAGAAATCGTTTATCGGCATCCATCACTGCATCTGGCTGATGTTTATGCCACGATCGCTTTCTATCTCAAGCACCAATCAGAAGTAGAAGCCTACTTACAGCAACGACGACAGCAAGCACAAGAGATTCGTGAATAAATCAAGCAAGATTTGACCCACAAGGACTGCGCGATCGCCTGCTTGCCCGTAGAGCAGAGCCGCAAGCATGTTGAAGCTTTTGGCTGATGAAAACGTGGAATGCAGTCAGGAGGGAGAGTTGGAAGGTCAAATTCAGTATCTCCTCAAGTGGAGTTTATAGGGTAAGGTTTGAGGCTAACCAATGAATAGCTTAAGGATCATTGCTAATCTCTACGATCATTGTTCCTTGCCGCAGTTGTTCTAAAGCATCAGGTAAAGTAGCTGACAGCAATTGCCGTAGATTCCGATTCGTGACATTACCACAGGTTAACCACAGAATTTGAGGAGGTGTTCCCAGGCGACAGACCAAATCAATGAAATCGCTATCTTTAGTCATAATCACAGCATTTTCGGTTCGCGCTGCTTCAAAGATCTCGATATCTTTCGCATCTCGAAAGGACAAGTCTCGTAGAGCAGACGCTTCTAAACCAAAAGTCGCTGATAACTAGTTCGCCAGCGTGGGAGGGAGTTGAGCATCAATCCAAATTTTCATGCCGTCAGTCTGGGGAAATCAGTACGGCGAGCTGCAAAAAGCAAACAAGCTTGGATATCTGCTAGTTCCAAATCGGGGAAGTCTTCTAAAATTTCATTAATGCTAACGTTCTCAGCCAACATTTCTAAAATATCAGTCACTCGAATTCGCATCCCTCGGATGCAAGGACGACCACCACACTGACCAGGTGTTTGAGTAATGCGGGTAAGTAAGCTAACTGTTGAGTTCATGGGTCGAATCTTTAAAGTATTTAATCTACACCCATTTTATCGGGTAATTCTGTCCCGTGCGCCAGCTAACACGTCACGGCAGCGGACGGGCGGAAACTGCTGGTACTGGGTTCGAGGTTACCTGCCGCCGTTGCGTTTTGCTGTTCCCTTGCTTGTACCGACTAAAAGTGCGGTAAGTGCGATCGTCCTCAAGGTGGTGATGGGAGACGCGATCGAGCAAGCCTCGTAGGTTAGGTTGTGACAAAAGGAAACCCAACCGATTATTGTTCGTTCTCTGACCTTACTTCAGCGATCGCCATTTCTATCGTACAGGATAAAATGGAGGAGGCGAGTTGAAATCGAGGTCAAGCCTATGACAGTACGACAACCTCGTTACAGCAAAGAAGAATTCGCTCGACGTGGCGATCTCATCTATGAAACTCAGGTGCGCCAGCAAGTTGAGGCAGGGAATAATGGCAAAATCGTGGCGATCGATCTTGAAACTGGAGACTTTGAAGTAGATAAAAGCGAAATTGCTGCTTGCGATCGCCTTGAAACCCGTCACCCAGATGCTCAAATCTGGATGGTCCGTATTGGTTCTCGCTATGTTCGTCGATTCGGCTAACGAGCGAAGAGCACTGTATGATTACCGGAATGATTAATGCAGACTTTGAGCCGATTATCCCACTCTCCGTTTGTAGCTCTGATGGCAAAATTTACACACAGGACGTGATCGTAGATACAGGCTTTAATGGTTGGCTTTCTCTGCCTCCAGACTTAATCACTCAGTTGAATTTAACATGGGAAAGGCGAGGACGAGCAATCCTTGGAGATGGTAGTGAGTGTGTTTTTTACGTTTACGAAGCAGGCATCGTTTGGGATGGAAAATTGCTAACAATCCCAGTAGATGAAGCTGATTCAGAACCACTTGTGGAAATGTCGCTAATGGAGGGCTATCAGCTAACAATGCAGATTTTTGAGGGCGGACAAGTCGAACTCCGCAAAGTTGGCACAGTCTAACAAAGCAGCCTAATCCTCAAGTTCAACCGTTAGGCGACTGTGTTAGTAAACTATTCGTCCTGTCTAGCTATTGATCACCACAGGAGCGTTAGCGGTACGATCGCCCCTATGATGACCCGCAATCGTGTCAGTTGTAAGCGTGCGATCGCTAATTGTCATAGGCTAATTTAACGACAGGAAACACAGCATTTTTTTCCCTCTCTTTTCCTCGTGCGCTATTATGCTTTCAGAGGCTAAAAGACTAAGACGATTGCTATGACACAGGCATCGAATAGACAAGCAGCCATCATCCGCACAGAGCGTGGACTGACGATCGCAGGCACCCGCATTACCCTCTACGATATGATGGATTACGTGACTGCTCAAAATCCACCTAAGTTATTTGATCTGACGGAAGCGCAAATTAATACTGCCCTAGCTTACATTGAGGCTCATCGTGCAGAAGTAGAAGTTGAGTACCAGCAAGTTCTCAAAGAAGCTGAAGAACTCCGACAATACTATGAAGAGCAAAATCGTGAGCGAGTTGCTCGAAGTGCTGCGCAACCCCCTAAGCCCGGAACCGAGGCTGCTTGGGAAAAGCTGCGAGCCGCTAAGGCAAAGCGTGAGTCCAAAGTATGATTTTTTTCAGAAGTGTTGAATCCAGATATAAAACTTTACATTTTAGGGTGCGAGAGTCAT
>JBBILC010000028.1:343-41037 GCA_037445115.1 Coleofasciculaceae cyanobacterium bin_20 | reverse complement strand
GCTAGCACCGCCACCAGGATGATGGCTGACCAGGAAATCGTCAGAATCAACATCACCCGGTTGTGATAGAGATACTGACCGACGGTATTGACCCCTGCCTGCATCCGGGGATGGACGGCGGAAAGAGGGACCGGATCTGACATCCTCGCCATAGACATGCTGTACGTGGTTTTGCTAAGGAAACAGCGGTTGCGGAACGACAATGGCCTTAATCATTGGCCTTAAGGGGACGATGCTCCGAGGGAGACGCTACGCGAACGCCCTTGGCGCTCTAGTCCCAACTGCACCAGGCGATCAACCAACTCGGCAAAGGGAATGCCACTGGCCGCCCACAGTTGGGGATACATACTCATGGCCGTAAAACCGGGGAGGGTGTTGATTTCGTTGATCAAGACGGTACCCGTCTCGGTCTGATAGAAAAAATCAACCCGCGCTAGCCCTGCGGCATCGACGGCAAGGAAGGCGTGGATCGCCATCTCCTGGATCTGCTGGGTAATGGCCGGGGGAAGATCGGCAGGAATAATTAAATTCGCCTGACCAGCGGTGTACTTGGTTTCGTAGTCGTAGAAGTCGGCCCCGTAGCTAATTTCGCCCACTACCGAGGCTTGGGGTCGATCGTTGCCCAGAACCGCACACTCCACTTCACGGGCACGCACCTCCGCTTCGACGATGATGCGACGATCGTAACTGGCCGCATTATCCAGCGCCGCTTCTAGCTGGCGGCGATCGCTGGCCTTGCTGATCCCCACGGAAGATCCCAAATTCGCCGGCTTCACAAAACAGGGATACCCCAAGGTTGCTTCGATGTGATCACATAATTTGGGAAACACACAGGGATCGGACCAGACCTGCGCCCGACTGACCGCGAGGTAATCGACCTGGGCGAGGCCAGCCTGGGCAAAGGCGTGCTTCATGGCAATCTTATCCATCCCCAGGGCCGAACCCAACACCCCCGACCCAACCCACGGCACCTGCATTAGTTTGAGTAAGCCCTGAACCGTACCGTCCTCACCATTGGGACCATGCAAAATCGGGAACCAAATGTCCACATCCGTTACCTGGGGTGGAAACTGCCAGAGCGAAGCCCCATCATCCGGGGTCAGGATCGCTGGAATACCCTGCTCAAGAACCTGAAGCGCCCCATCCCCCGCTTGCCAGTGACCGTCCTTCTGGATATAAAACGGCATAACCCGGTATTTGGGGACATTGGTTTCGTGGGCAAAGGCTTGCGCGATCGCCCGTGCCGAGACGATCGAGACTTCGTGTTCTCCCGAACGCCCACCAAACAAAAGCCCCACATTCAACCTAGTCATGCCTACTGTCCTCATTGCGGTTGGTCGCAGTTGGTTGGCGATAGCGTATCACAAGCGTTAATAGTCATCATCTCTAGGCTGCTACTTCAGCGCTACGTCAGGCAGCGACGGATAGCCGCAGTTTTCTTTGCACTCCGATGGTAACGGCGAAATCGCGGAACGGCAAAGAGTTCCCTCCCCACCCCGTCACTTGCCGATGAGGTTAAGACCTCGCTAGGCTGCATCTTTTTGTAAAATTTTCTGAATTTATTTTCCCTAGGCAGCGCCCCCGTCTCCCCAGTCGTGATCGGGCCTGCTCGTTGCAATTGACGATAAAATGAGAAAATACTAGCTAAACTAGGCAAGAATTACTGTAATAGCCAGTTATCGCCTTGCCGACAGGGATGTGGCAAACTAGGCTTGTGATTGTGGCTCTGCTCACAGGCCATTGCATGGCTTAGCACGAGTTATACAATATGAGCATCAGTAGTTTTCATGGAAATGGACAGCCAACCTCCTAATGTAGACAACCGGTAGATCACGGGTGATCTCGTCAAGTTAGCAGGGTTCCATGCGCCAAAAATCTCGATTCTGATTAGGTTGAGTAGAGTAGTTTATGAGAGAAGCAGGTGCAGGTGATAGCAAAACGCTGTTGCTGATTGATGATGATCCTAACTTAACCCTGCTGGTCAAGGATTATCTAGAGTTTCGGGGTTATGACGTTCTAGTCGCCAACAATGGTCAGGAAGGGTTAGATGTATTGGACCAGACCATGCCCGATATGATCATCTGCGATGTCATGATGCCGGAATTGGATGGCTATGGCTTCGTGCAAAGGGTGCGCGAAAACCCCCGCACGAACTGGATTCCCATTTTATTCCTCTCTGCCAAGGGTCAAAGTGCCGATCGGGTCAAGGGGTTAAGTACTGGGGCGGATGTGTATATGGTGAAGCCCTTTGAACCTGAGGAATTGGTGGCCCAGGTGGAATCGTCCCTTAAGGCCGCCTCCCGCCTCCGGGAGCATCCCAGCGGTCGTCTAGAGGAGGGACCCACGATTCAGGTTCCCTTTGATGTGTCCCTAACGCCGACGGAGTTGAAGGTGGTGCAGTTGGTGGCACGGGGGATGGCCAATCGGGAAATTGCGGAACAGATGAATGTTAGTCAGCGCACGATCGAAAGCCATGTCAGCAATATGCTGGGGAAAACGGGGTTGCATAACCGCACGGAGCTTTCCCGTTGGGCGATCGAGAACAATATGGCTTAATCCTGATCGCACGCACAATTCCATGATGCAAGGTTTGTCGTGCTGGCTCAGTACCTGCAACGGCTAAAGTCGTTACCGACTAACATTCCGAAACTTGATGTCCACTGTACTAGAGCTGCTTGAGATAGTGGCGAATGAGGGCGATCGTGAGTTCGGGGGTTTCCAGTTGGGGGGTAAGGCCCACATCAGGCAGCCGCTGGAAAAATTTAATCGCCCTCGAATTTAGCTCAGCCAGCCGTTGGCCCAGATCCGGTCCCGTGAATTGGGCGGCTTCCCCCCAGAGGATGGCGGTGGGGGTGGTTAGCTCAGCGATCGTGAGTGACAAATCAAAGCACAGATCCCCGCGCACGAAGGCAAGGGCGCTGTATTCGGCGTTGGGTTGGGTGGCTGACGCCAGATAGGCTGCGATCAGTTCAGGAAAGATGCGATCGGGGTTGGCAAATTGGCGGTTTTCCAGAAAGCTGCGGATACCGCCTTCCGTGGCAATGGCAAGGGTGTAGAGCAGGCGATCAAGCACGGGGGTGCCGACTAATTGGGCAAAGAAACTACGCCGGTAGTCTTCGCCAAAGTCCGAAAGGCCAGCGGGTGTGGTCAGGATTAGGGCTTGGAATAATTCGGGACGGGCGATCGCTAGGCGAATACACATGGCTGCCGTGAGGGAGGAGGCAATCACGGTAACGGGACCCGTACAGGTCTGTTCGAGGAATTCGACGATCGTGGTGAGGTAGTCTTCAATGCGGTAGTCACGGGCAGGATGTTCAGAACGCCCCCAACCCAGGAGATCGGGAGCCAGCACACGATAGTCACTCACAAAGGCCGGATAAACCTTGGACCATTCGTAGGCAGAAGACCCGCCCCCAAAACCGTGGAGGAAGACGAGGGTGGGCCAAGTAGTGGATGGGACCTCCGGATCGGGCTGGGGTTGGGGGGAATCGGCCTCAGCAGTGGGGCTAGTAGCTAGGGTTTCAAGCCAGGAACCGGGGTCGGCGGCGTCATAGACCATCCGTCCGAGGGAAGTCACAATTGCGGTTTGCTGAAAACCAATGGGTTGGAACATGGTAGGCACTCAGGTTGGCTCAGCAGCCATCGGTGAAAATAGCCGCTCCGTCTCCCTTGATCTTACTGGCAATGTTCAGAGGGTGCTAAGTGCCGGGTTGCCCGCCGCCGCTACCATGAACCGAAGCCATGCCCCCTCACGCCCCGATCGCGGTGATCGCCGCTAACAACCGTTGGTTCTCGTTTAAAGTGCGCACCGCTACCCGGAAGTAGCGATCGCCCAACTCTGGAAAACTCAGGCAATCCCGGATCAGAATTTGATGGTATTTGAGTAAGGCCGCCTGAAGCAGTGGCACTGGCTGCTGGCTATGCACCAGGAGGAAATTGGCGGCACTGGCATAGGGCTGCAAGGTGGGCAATTGGGCCAAACCCTGATGGAGGTGCGAGCGAGCGGGCGGCAACCAGGCCCAGGTTTGGGCCTGAAAATCCCGATCGGGCAAGGCAGCCAGGGCTGCTACGACGGCTAATTGATTTACACACCAGGGATCACGCCACTGTTGCCAGCGTTGCAACCGATCAGGATGGGCGATCGCATACCCCAGGCGTAATCCGGGTATGCTGTAAAACTTGGTGAGTGAGCGCAAAATCACGAGGTTAGGAAAGGCTGGAACGTAATCGCTCAAGCTTTGCTGTTCAGTCGGGGGCAGGAAGTCCATAAACGCCTCATCCACCACCACCAGGGCAAAGCGTTCCAGATAGGGAAGAATCTGCTCACGCGGGAAGCATTGGCCCGTGGGATTGTGGGGATTATTCAACAACAGGGCTGCCGTTGGGGGAGCCGTGGCTAAGGCCGGGGGTAGGCTAGTGGCAATCGTCACTGGCGTCAATGCCAAAGGCACGGGATGCAGCACCCCCCCAAAGGCCCGCAGCGATCGCCCGTAGTCCCCAAACGCAGGTGTTAACACATAGGTTTCCGCTTGGGCCGCCAAATCTCGCCCGATCCAGGTCAACAACTCTGCGGCCCCATTGCCAGGGAGGACCCAATCCGGTGATAGCTGGTGGTGCTCAGCTAGGACCGCCCGCAACCCCCCATAGCTGGGATCGGGGTAGGTTCGGATGGCCAATACCTGTGCCTGAATCGCGGCAATCACCGTGGCGGGTGGCCCCAGGGGGTTAATACTGGCCGAAAAATCCAGAATTGCCTGGGGGGAACAGCCTGCCAGAGATGCTGCCCAAGCCAAATTCCCCCCGTGCATAGGACGATCTACCAAGGATGTCACAGTCCCTGGCAACTAGGAAGCCACCTTTTCCTTAAACAACTTACCTGCCGAAAAAGCGGGGACCTTGGTTTCCGGAATTTCCATCTTCTCACCCGTTTTTGGATTGCGCCCTTCGCGGGCCTTGCGTTCCCGCGATTCAAAGGACCCAAAGCCCACTAGCGTCACCTTGTCACCCTCGGAAACCGCTTCCATGATCGCTTCCAGGGCCGCTGTCAGGACCGCATCGGCTTCCTTCTTGGTAACACGAGCCTTTTCGGCAACCGCATCCACGAGTTCTCCCTTGTTCATGCAAAATCTCCTTACTCAGTCGGGTTTAGGGTTAACTGACAACTTCTAGCCTTACGGGGGACCAGGAGTAGGGATCGGGAATCGCCGAAACCCTCATAGACTGGAAGTTTCAATGCACTATTCTAGGGGGAACTTTCGTGATATGGATCGTCGAAACCTTTAAGTTATATGGATTTCGGCGATTTTGTCACAAAAATCATTATTTCCATAGGTAATCATACTTAATTTTTTGCCCAATTCCAGTCTTACTGGGCCTGCAAGGCCGTCTTGTCTTTTCCCCAAAGTCTCTGGGGATCGTCAACCCCCACGAAGCAGGCAGGCACAAAGCAGGGGGGGTGGGGGATGGATTAGGGATTTAGTGAGCGTAAAAGGATTGGTGAATGCGGGGATTTAGGAGGCGATCGACGGGCTGGCCACCGCGTAGGTGGGCTTCGATAATGGCCTCAACATCGGCTGGGGTTAGCCGTGCATACCAAATTTCATCTGGTAGGACCCGCGCATTAGGGCCAATACTGCATTGCCCTAGACAACCACTGGCCTGAATCGTGACGCTGGGGATGGCTATCGCCCGAAACGCTGCTAGAACTGGGGCCGCACCGTGGCGGATGCAGGTGCGATGTTGACACACCAGCACACAGCGATCGTGCAACGGTTTGCCAGCACTCCCCTCAGCAGGGGCCACGGCCACACCTTCACAACTGGATGACAGGTCACTGCCGGGGATGACTTCATTATTCATAGGAACGGGCACAGGGCGGGATATAAACTAGGGCACACAGGCTGGGACACAGACATCAGGAGCATCGCCAGGGGGATACCCCATCAGACCGTCAGTCCTTCAGCCAGCGATCGAGGAATCGGTTAACGGAATGTTGAATTTGGCGTTTGCGTCGCCATTGTTGGAGCGATCGTTCATAATCATCCCCAGATGTCTGGAAGGTTCGCCAGATCTCTAAAGCTAGGGCCATTCCCCAAATAATCGGAATGGCTAGGAGGGAGTGCCAGTGGAAGGTTAGAATCGCAGCGAGGAGGAAGCCGTTAGTAATGGCATATTTCACGACTTGATCCTTCAATCGCGTGCGGCGATAGGTATTGAAAAGGGTGAGTTCCTGGACGACTTCCCGCTGAACTAGCCATTCCTTTTCCGCTGCTTGCAGATCAGTCGGTGAGATCCCCAACTCTGCCGCAATTTCCTGAAGCTGTGCCTGGGTCAGTTCTCCTGCCTCTGTCTGACGGGCGATCGCGATCTGGAGGATTTGCTGAACGTCTTCCTGACGATAGGATTGAGACATGGGGTGGGTCACAGACATGGATGAATGTAGACAAACCTAGACCAATTACGATGGAACCAAGCTATTCCTACTGTAACGAACTTAGCTATTGCTGCCCTCGCTAGTCAGGGTAGGTGCCTGCCAGGGATGCCCAGTTGCTTGTTATGTCACTTCCCAACCTCCTCTACGCCGTTACCGATCGCAGTTGGCCAGTTCTGGTCAAAACGATTCAGGGTGTGCAAAGGCGGCGGCTACCGGGTTTAGCCGCTGAAGTGGCCTACAATGCCATGCTGGCCTTGTTCCCCGCTATTCTCGCGATGTTAACGACGATCAGCTTTTCGCGATCGGCCCAGGGGATGCTAGAGCGCCTCGCCAGTCGCCTCGGACAGGTGGCCCCAGTGGAGGTGTTGTTCCTGATTCAACGCTTTGCCGCTGAGGTCACGCGTACCGATGGTCATCGTCTATTTTCGATCAGCTTTATTGCGGCGATTTGGATTGCCTCCAGTGCGATCGGCGCGGTGATGAATGCCCTGGATCTCATCCAGCAGACCCCCCTCGCCCACATGCGTCCCTACTGGCAACGAAAATTGGTATCCCTGGGGCTAACGATCGGCACGATCGTCCTGCTGGTGGCGGCCTCGTTTCTGGTATTTGTCAGCGACGTACTGGTGCGGCTGCTGGCGACCCGCAGTTGTTTACTGGACCTGGGTCATGACTGCCCGGTATCCAGTTGGATTTTGACGGGCTGGCGGTTGTTGAGTTGGCCGCTGGCGCTGGGGATGGTTGCCCTGACCTTCGCCTTGCTCTACCGCCTGGGGCCGAGCCGTCGCCAGAAATACACCCCGATCGTCCCTGGGTCGGTGCTGGCTGCCATTTCCTGGGCGGGGCTGTCGGCGTTGTTTCGTCTCTATGTTTCCCAATATGGGACTTATAACAAGGTCTATGGGGCAGTGGGGGCGGTGATTGTCCTGCTGCTCTGGCTCTACCTCAGTGCGTTGGTGCTGTTGATCGGCCATCAACTCAATGTCACGCTGGGGAGTGTTAGGCGTGCCCAAGGCCAGGAATATCCCCCCCAAAAACGCCCTACCCAGTGGCCGCGATTATTCAAGGGATTGGCCTATCGCAACACGAGGCGAGGGCCGGGAGCAGCGATCTCAACCGCAGCGATCGGCGAGGTGGACGCAACCCCGCCCTTATCCCAACGGGCGACCAACCGTGAGCACCCCTAGCGGTTGATCAAGCTTAATTTGTTGATTGGGTTAAACGCAGTGTGACCCCAGCCAGCCAGCGAACGGGTTGGATCTCGCAAATTCGACCCCAACCGAATCATGCCCCATTTTAGAGATGACAGCCCCCTAGTACACCCCTACCCCCCGACCAACGTCCCAGCCCGCACCCGATAAACGGTGTTAAACCAGTGCTGCCCGTTGACAGGAGCAGCCCCACAAATTCAAGATGGGAGTCATCCTGACTGCTGTTGCAGCCCTTTTCATTCTTTACCCCTATGGCGATCGTTGAAGTTGAGCATCTCAGTAAGGTCTACGCGGTCGCGATGAAGGAGCCGGGGTTAGCAGGTACCCTGCGCCACTTTTGGCAACGTCAGTTTCGTGATGTGGTCGCCGTTCAGGATGTTTCCTTCCAGATTGAAGCTGGGGAAGTGGTGGGCTTTTTGGGGCCAAACGGAGCCGGGAAAACCACCACCTTGAAAATGCTCACGGGGCTGATTCACCCCTCTGCGGGAAGTGTTCATGTGGCAGGGTATGTACCCTTTCGCCGCAGTCCCGCCTTCCTGGCCAAAATCACCCTGGTGATGGGCCAAAAGCAACAATTACTTTGGGATCTGCCCGCCCTGGATTCCCTGCGGATCAACGCAGCGGTTTATGGTCTGTCCGATGCGGTGTTTCACGATCGCCTGACGGAACTGGGCGAGATGCTGAACCTGGGCGAGAAGCTGACCCAGCCCGTGCGCAAGTTGTCCCTGGGCGAACGGATGAAAATGGAATTACTCGCCGCCCTGATCCACCGTCCCCAGGTCCTCTTCCTCGACGAACCTACCCTCGGTTTAGATGTGAATGCCCAGGTGAGTGTGCGCCAGTTTTTGCAGCAATATAATCAACACTACGGGGCTACCGTACTGCTCACCAGCCACTACATGGCGGATATTACCGCTCTGTGCGAACGGGTTTTGCTCATTCACCAGGGACACCTGATCTACGATGGCAGCCTGGATGGGTTGCTCGATCGCTTTGCCCCCTACCGGGCGGTGCAACTCGACCTCGCCCAGGGACCCCGTGAGACCGTCAGCCTGCGGCAACAGTTAGCCGCCTATGGAGAAGTGGAAAGTCTGGAGGGCAATCGGGTACGGCTGCTGGTGCAGCGGGAGGCTCTGACGGCGACGGTCAGCCGCATTCTAACGGAGTTAGACGTGGCAGACCTAACCGTGACCGATCCTCCGATTGAGGATGTGATTGGCCGAGTTTTTCAAACTGGGGTTGTGGACGGGGGATCGCCGTCATGAGGTCTCTGTGGCAGCGGGCTGACCGGTCTGGGCGAGCGAGCCTGCGGCTACCCGCCATCCTGCTCTCGGTCTACTATGCCTATATGCTGGAGTATCGGGCTGAACTATTGTTGTGGGCCTTATCGGGTTCCTTGCCAATTATTCTCATGGGGGTTTGGACCCAGGCAGCCCAGAACGGACAATTTGGCCTTTCCGCGATCGCGTTTGCTCGCTATTTTCTGGCGGTGTTTCTCATTCGGCAACTGACAGTTGTTTGGGTGATCTGGGAATTTGAGAAGGAAGTGGTGCAGGGTAAGCTCTCGCCCCGGTTACTGCAACCCCTTGATCCCGTCTGGCACCATGTGGCCAGCCATCTGGCGGAGCGGTTGGCACGGGTTCCCTTTACCCTGGCTTTGATGGGCTTATTTTTTCTGCTCTATCCCCAGGCCATCTGGTTTCCTGGTTGGACGAATCTGCTGTGGTTCTGTCTGGTGATTGTGCTGGCTTTCACCCTGCGTTTTTTGATCCAATATACGTTTGCCCTCCTGTCATTTTGGATTGAGCGGGCCACGGCGATCGAGCAATTTTGGTTTTTGTTGTACCTATTCCTGTCGGGTATGGTTGCCCCGTTGGAGATTTTTCCCCCGACTGTGCGGGCGATCGTCCTCTGGACGCCCTTCCCCTACCTAATTAACTTCCCGGCAGCGATCCTGGTCGGAATGCCGGTTGATCTCAAGCAGGGACTACTGGCGATCGCAGCTTGGGGAGCCTTATTCCTGGTCTTAAACCGTTGGCTCTGGCGACGGGGTTTGAAACACTATTCAGGCATGGGAGCCTGATGATCTCCCTTCGGATTACCAGTACCCGATCTGGTTGACTGACAAAAGTTGTTTGACAAACGCCACCGAAATTCTCAACATCTAACTCCAGCAAGGCAAAGCTAAAGCCGTTCCCTCTCTAATGAAGTACTGTCAAGCCTTGCGAACAAGGGGCTTAAGCCCCTTGTCTGTACCTCACCGGGTATGGAAGTGCTGTAAAGCCTACCCAGTCAAACAAATTTGTAACCTTATTCTGCAATATCAACTCAGAGAAAAAGATACAGATTAAATATAAAATCAGCATTTACTGGCGTGAAGTCAATTAAGCCTTTATCGTTAAAGTTCTCGAACTTGCTGGCTGTGCCGCTGGTGGTGCAACCTATCAAGAAGCCGTCCAAAATGTCGAAATTATTATTCACCAATGAATTGAAACCACCCAATTATATTGAAATCACCCAATTATGAGGACGCTCAATCCCAGAACCAACTGGAAGACCTGCACGATCTCGCTATTGTCGCCGATCACCGCAGTGAACAACCCGTTAGTCTGGCTGAACTAAAGCAGAGGCTAAAACGCGATACAGCACTTCCATCCTCGGTGAGGTACAGGCAAGGGGCTTAAGCCCCTTGTTCGTAAGGCTTGACAGTACTTCATTAGAGAGGGAACGGTGTAATACCTGGAGGCTACGAGGTCCGGTTCAGATCGCTCTAGTGGCTTTGGGATCTGGAGGAAGGGATTGCCACAGGCTGGAATCGAGTAAGGTTTGGTGAAACTGCTGAATATGGGCCACGATCGCGTCCCAATCCCCTGCTTGCACCCAACCGGGTGGAAATAGATCACGGGATAACCCCACCGCGATGGCCCCCGCTGCTAACAATTCCTGCGCATTCGCACAGGTCACACCCCCCGTCGGAATCAACGGAATTTGCCCTAACGGCCCCTGAAGACTCCGCAGATAGCTGGCCCCCCCCACTGCCTGGATCGGGAAGACCTTAACGCTACTTGCCCCCGCTTGCCATGCCGTAACAATTTCCGTCGGCGACAGGGCACCGGGGATGATCGGGACCGACTGGGCAACTGCCGCCTCAATTAACTCAGGATGGGTGTGGGGTGTAAAGCAAAATTGGGCACCCACCGCGATCGCGGCTTGCAGATCAGCCAACGACAACAGAGTCCCGGCTCCAATCCAGCAGTCAGGGAGGCGATCGCGGAGTTGGGGAATCATTACCGTGGGGCGATCACTGTTCCAGGTAATCTCAATGAACCGGAGGCCAGCCGCCGCCGCTACCTGGGCTAGTTGTAACCCCAAGTCTAGGTTGGACACGCGGATGACGGCAATCACTTTTTGTTGTTGAAGTCCCACGAGCCAAGGAGAGGCTAGGGGGGCGGGGCGCGTAGGCATAGATGGGGCAATTAACAGTGGGCTAGCAATGGCGTAGACACGGTAACCATTAGCCTAGGGGCTGGGGTAGGGGGCTGAGCACCCGCTATCAGTTAGCCAGCGGTCATCCCATCCGTTTCAGATCATGCCGATCGCCGATCACTCCGATCGTGCCCGCTCCCGCAGTAAGGTTTGCCGGTGCCGAAGCGTTGTAACGGCGACTTCCCAGGGGAAGGTGAAGGATTGGAAGGATTCGGGTGAGATGCGATCGCGATCGAGATCCACCACCACCTTGGCAAACATCTGTAAAAGCTGACGCTGGACTTGCTCCAACTCCTCAGCCCGGTTGAGGGTTGGGATCATTTCCAATAGGTGCAAAATTTCCAGGTTATAGGAGTCAGCCCGATTTTTTTGGCGACCCTGGAGCCAAATCCGGAACTGCCACAAGCTGGAAATACACAATACCACGAGGGAAACCAACACCCCGATCGGTTCCGCATAGGTGACCCAAAAATTCGGTTCCTCCCGGTTATAGAACGCCTGCGCCCCTGCATGGAAGGGAATCCCCAACTCCCGCGCCGGGTCGGGCCGTCGCACATGGGCGGCTAAGGGGCGGTACTCAACCAGATCATTACGAGCCTCAAAGAGAATGCGGGTAATGGCATAAACCAAACGTGTATCGACATCCTGCCGCGTGACCAGCATGGCCCGGACAGCCACCGTTGGCAGATCGGTTGCGGGAATGGGGATTGCCCCGCTATAGGTCCCCTTGGGAATTTGGGCGGGTTCAAGGGCCGGGAGCACCAGTTGTAAGGCTGCCGCCTGCTCGATCGGCACCAATTGCATCTGCTGCTCCGCTAATACGGACTTAACCGAAGCATTTCCCAAGGCAATTACCCGAAATAGGGCATCGACTCGACCTTGTTGTAGGGCCGCATAGGCCACATCCGAGGTCATTGGCATTGCCACAAAGTCCGTCTCGGTCAAGCCATAGTGCTGGCTGAGGGGCCAAAACAGGCGATAGGAACCACTGCCCTGGGGCATTAGGGCAATGCGCTTACCCCGGAGATCACTCATGGATTGGATTTGGGATGGGCGACGGGCGATCAGATGAAACACTTCGGGAAAAAGCAGGGCGATCGCTTCCGTTTTAGGACTCACCAGGGTATCGCTCTGGAGAATTGCCAAATCCGCCTGTCCTGCATCGAGGAGTTGCTGATTCTGGAGCGATCCTTCCGTCGCTTTGACTTGGATCTGTAATTGCGGTTGGTGGCGGGCGACCACCTGGGCCAGGGCTTGTCCGAAAGCATAATACTCTCCCTCCTCTCCCCCAGTGGCTAGCACTAATGTATGGACCCGTTGGCGATCGCGCAGCCAATGCCAGGTGAATAACCCCGACGCCCCAAGACTCAGGAGGAGCAAGATGAAAATCAGTCGATTTTGCATAGGGTGTGCATAGGGGAAGATAGGCCGTTGGTTAAGCACCTTGCGATGCCTTGATAGGTATTTCAATCATAAATCGCGTGCCTTCTCCCTCGGTGGATTCACACCAAAGATGACCCCCATGCTTATCGGTCACAATTTGATAGCTCATCGACAAGCCCAAGCCGGTCCCCTTGCCAACGGGCTTGGTCGTGAAGAATGGATCAAAGATTCTGGAACGGATCGCTTCTGGGATACCCATACCGTTGTCAGCAATTTCAACTATGACTCGATTCGCATCCAGTTGGTGCGACTGAATCCGAATGGTATTGGGGTGTGCGGCAATTTCTTCAGAGGAACGCTCTTTGTTGGCGTCTTCAAGGGTATCAATGGCATTACTCAGCAGATTCATAAAGACCTGATTGAGGGAGCCAGCATCACATTCCACTAGGGGCAGTTGACCATATTCTTTAATAAGCTGAATTTCTGGGCGATCGGCATTCGCCTTCAAGCGATGTTGGAGGATGACTAAGGTACTGTCAATGCCTTGATGGATGTCTACAGCCTTCAATTCAGCTTCGTCCAACCGTGAAAAATTGCGTAGGGAGGACACGATTTGTTGGATACGATCGCTACCAACTTTCATAGACTGAAGGATCTTGATTAAGTCTTCCTCCAGGAAATCAACTTCCAATTCATCTAATTCTGCCTGGAGGGCTACTGGCGGCTGTGGATAATATCTTTTATAAATTTCTAAGCCTGTGAACAGGGATTGGATATGATCAGACAAGTGAACGAGGTTGCCGTGGATAAAATTAATGGGATTATTGATCTCATGGGCTACACCTGCTACCATTTGCCCCAGGGCTGACATTTTCTCACTCTGAAGCATTTGCAATTGAGTTTGTTTCAGGGTTTGGAGGGTCTCATTCAAAGTTTCATTCTTATCCTTCAATTCTTCCGTTCGTTCTTGGACCCTCATCTCTAGTGTTTCATTCGTCTTGGCCAATTCAGCAAAGGCAAAACGCAATTGTCTCTCGGCTTGTGTTCGTTCGGCGATGGTTGCCGTTAGTACCAGAACCGTCAGCGTAATGACACCAATAAACGACTGTAATTGGGCTAAGGATTGATTGAGATCCACCGATGCAAACCCCCCTTTGTCGTTGACCGTAGCGATCACTGCGATCGCGGCCACAATAAAGGTAAACAGGGTTGCCCCTGGCTGTCCTAGGCGAAAAGCAGACCAGATCAGAAGGGGAATCAGCATATATTCCAAGTGATACCCCCCGCCGAAGGCAATTTGGCTGATCACAATGACTAAGCCGAATAGGAGCAATGGCTCGACAATGAGCCTAAATCCTAAAAAGTGGGCATTGGCAGGCAATGTTTGCCCAGCAGTCAACTGAGCCTCATCGGAGGTCTCCCTAGACCATAACCACGAACCGATAGGCTGGTGCCGGTACTGTTGAATCAGTTTCCCCCAACTCAGGAGAATTGGCGTGACGATAAAAATCCCGGAAACATTAGAAATCCACCAGGTTAACCAAACCGCACTATAGGCAGCCCAGGGTACTTTCCCACTTAAGGTTAAGGACAGCACACCCACCGTGGCATTGACGATCGGTCCCACCATCCCAGCAAGGAACAAAAACTTGAACACATCGGTGACCCGTTCTAGGGGATAGCGATCGCGGGTCGATCGTCGCAATAAGAACGTTCCGAGCAGCGTTCCCAGGGTGGTACCGATCGCAATGCCCAAGACAGGTAGGGTGGACACGACCAAAGTCCCGAAACTGGCAGTATCCCGAAAAGCCCAAAAGTTTGCCAGGAATGATCCCAGGAAAACCCCATATCCCAGCCAGTTACCAAATAGCAGTACCGAACCAACGGCAAGACCATCGGGAGGCCACACGGGGGTCACAGACTGGGGCGTTGAAGCGACCCGTCGCGAGAGTTCAGCCGCCGCATAGTAGGCGAGCGCTAATATCAGCGTGCCGATCACTTTCTGAACGCTGGGGGACCATCGAAGCAACTTGGCGTGAGTCATCAGATGGATTAGTGGATAGTGGTGTGGATAACTGATGTCGATGCCTTGTCGATGTCTTATTGATGCCCTAAGACGAATGCTGCACGATCACCTAGTAATCGTACTTGTTCACTATAGTCTATGGAAAAGCATCTATGGACAAGCGTATAGGAATTATGGTGCTTAGCAGGCCCCTTTTGACGTTGTTACTGGCATTAGGGCAGCCTGCCTTTAGGGACGATGCAAATTGTTGTAGCGAATCCGCGCTCCTGCCCACTGAAGCTTTTCCCGCAGAGTTTGGTAATAGGAATAATTCTCGCGCAGAATAATGAACTGGGCCTGACAGTCGGCTACCTGGATATCTACCCGTTGCCCCGGCCAGATCGGAGCCGCCAGAACCCCATCGGTCCAGAGTTTGGTACTTAAATCCTGGTCATGGAGGGGCCAAATGCTGACCGTAGAACCAGGAGGAAGGACGATCGGGCGACTGGAAAGACTCAAGGGACAGAGGGGCGTCACGACGATCGCGGTCATGCCGGGATGCAGAATCGGTCCCCCCGCCGCCACGGTGTAGCAGGTTGAACCTGTCGGCGTGGCCACGATCAAGCCGTCCCCCTGATATTGATCGACCACTTCGCGATCGATTTCCATTTCCAGCACTGATGTGAGCATCCGATCCGCCGACGCCGGTTTAACGCACATTTCATTCAGGGCCAGAAACGGCGACCCTGGGGTTGGTTGAGAATAGATATGGGGACGCGGATGGGGCAGGTTTCCTTCCCCCAGGACTGCTTGGAGCATCATGCGCCGTTGGACGGCAAAGCGATCGTTGGCCAACCGCTCCAGGACCTGTTCCAAATCCTGCACCTGATCCAGCGATTCCGTCAAAAAGCCCAGATGTCCCCCCGCATTGGCCGCCAGAATGGGGATACCTGCCGGGGCTAAGTGGCGGGCAGCCGCCAAAGCCGTCCCATCGCCGCCAAAAACTAGGGCCAGATCGATCACCTGGGATACCGAAGCCAGAAATACCGGGTAGGGGTTGTCATTCGGGCCGCTCGGCCCCATCAGCACATGACAGTCATGGGACTCTAGCAGCCGCGCATAGCGTTCGGCCAACTGTTGGCTACTGGGTTCTCCCGCCTTATGGGCAATAATGACTTGCTTCAGTTGCACCCATTGGCCCCATGAGGTCTACTGATACACTCGGTCTCATCGCTAAGCCAGAGTCCTTCCCCTACCATTTAAGGAGATTGAACTGCTCCATATCTACGGTATCGCGGTTCCGGTAAATGGCCAGCACGATCGCCAGCCCTACCGCCGCTTCCGCCGCCGCAATGGTAATGACAAACACGCTAAAAACCTGGCCCTTAATTTCCTGGGGATCAAGGTAATTAGAAAAGGCTACCAGGTTGAGATTGACGGCATTGAGCATCAATTCAATCGACATCAGTACCCGAATGGCGTTCCGGCTGTTGACCAAACCATAGATCCCAATACCAAACAGGGCGGCAGCGATGAGGAGAAAGTATTGTAACTGCATGGATAGCTCGGTTAATTCAAAATTCAAAATTCAAAATTCAAACCCCTAATTGCCACCAGCGGGGAGTTGATCCTGTTGCCCTGGGAGGACGGGTTCACGGGGCCGTTCCGCTAGGGCGAACTCGCTGGCAAGTTGTTCGGCGGGGGCATCGGGCAGGTATTCGCGACGGGCCAGGATAATAGCCCCGACCATCGCAATCAGCAGCAGGACGGAGGCTAGTTCAAAGGGCAGCAGGAAATCAGTAAAGAAGTGTTGACCGATCAGGGTGGTGGCATCATCGCCCGCGATCGTCGCTGTTGAGAGTTTCCAGGGTGTCGTTAGGGCAACGGTCCCTAACAGGGCAAACAGGCCCAGACAAACCACACCTGTCACCAAGCGACGTGCCCAGAGGCGAGGCGAGTCAACAAAGGTGCGCTGGCGATTAACCAGCATGATCCCAAACAGGATGAGTACATTGACGGCACCGACATAAATCAATACTTGGGCCGCTGCCACAAAACCGGCATTGAGCAAGATATACAGGCCAGAGATGCCAATAAACACGCCCCCCAATAGGAAGGCCGAATAGACAATGTTAGCCAGGAGGACCACCCCCAGCCCTCCCCCGACCACAATCAGGGAGAGGACAGCTAATGAAACTAATTGAACGCCTTCAGCTAAATTCACGATCGCTCCTCATGACGGACACAGGTTTACCAATTACCAAAACTTGGTTAGCAAGAATTGCGTGGCAGTCTTGTATTTGCCTCGGTTGTGTAGATCACAATCAATCTCGTATTTACCTCGGTTGTGTAGATCACAAATTGCCCGTGGGCTAGCCGTCTGATATATCGAAGACTCGGCTGTCTGAGTGCCAGGCAGGATGCCTACCCCACCATGCTTTTACGAACGATTGAGGTTCGGTCAAACCTAGGGCTAACCTCTCCTGCTCAAGCTTCGGGGGATTTAGCTGTCGCCTTGGCCTGCGCCTCGGCCACGATTTCAGCGGGCATCTTACCCGCCCGCCGGGACCCCGGTGGGAGATCGTGGGGAGAGAGGACCCCTTTAGGCAAATAGCCCAATTCCCGCAGGGGGGTCACTATTGGGTCATTGGTTACCTTGTAGGGCAGGCGACCCAGGGCCACGTTGTCGTAGTTCAGTTCATGGCGATCGTAGGTGGCCAGTTCATAGTCTTCGGTCATGGACAAACAGTTGGTCGGGCAATATTCCACGCAGTTACCGCAGAAAATACATACCCCAAAGTCAATACTGTAGTGGTTAAGCTTTTTCTTCTTCGATTCCTTGTCAAAGGTCCAATCCACTACGGGCAGGTTAATCGGGCATACCCGCACACAGACTTCGCAGGAAATACACTTGTCGAACTCAAAGTGAATGCGTCCCCGATAGCGCTCTGAGGGGATCAACTTTTCGTAGGGATACTGCACTGTGACCGGACGCCGCTGCATATGGTCAAAGGTGACCGATAGTCCCTCGCCAATATACCGAGCTGCCTGGGTCGCTTCCTTAGCGTAATCCCCCACTTGTTTCAAAAACCGCATCATAAGCGATAACCCTCCCTGTTCAACGATTTTCGGAGTCGGTCGGATCGCACGGTGTTTGACCTAACCGACGAGCATTAACCTAACCAGTCCCGGTCACCGGCTACCTGTGACCTAATCCCTAACCTCCAAATGCCACTGGGAAGGCTAGCTTCAGCGCGGCGGTCAGGAGCAAATTGACGAGGCCAACGGGCAATAGGAATTTCCAACCGAGATCGAGCAGTTGGTCAATCCGGACGCGGGGTACGGTCCAGCGCAGCAAGATCGCCAGGAAGACCAGCAGGTAGGCTTTGAACAGGACCATCAGAATGCCCAAGGTGGCGGCAATCAACTGGAACCAGGGAGCCGTTTCGCTAATCCCCAGCCAAGCCGCGATCGCGTCAATCGGCACGGGCAATTCCCAACCCCCCAGGTATAAAATCGCCACGAACAAGGCCGATAGCACCAGGTTGACGTAAGAGCCAACGTAGAAGAGGCCAAAACGCATGCCGGCATACTCAGTTTGATACCCGGCGACCAGTTCTTCCTCTGCTTCCGGCAAGTCGAAGGGAAGCCGTTCGCACTCGGCCAATGCGGCAATCCAGAAGAGGACAAAGCCCACCGGCTGCCGCCAGACGTTCCAACTCAGGATGCCGTAGCCCGCCTGCTGATTCACGATGTCGATCGTACTCAGGCTGTTGGACATCATCACCACCGCCAACACCGCCAGCGCTAGGGGGATTTCGTAGCTAATTGACTGGGCTGCGGCCCGCAGGCCCCCTAGCAGGGAATATTTATTGTTGGATGAATAACCCGACATGAGCAGGCCGATCGGCGCAATACTGGACAGGGCTACCCACAGGAACACCCCAACACCCAGGTTCGTAATCACCATGTTTTGTCCAAACGGGACAATCACATAGGACAGAAAGATGGGGACAACCACCAGGACAGGACCCAGGGTAAAGAGAATCGGGTCCGACTTGGCGGGAACAATGTCTTCTTTGAAGACTAGCTTCAGACCATCGGCTAAGGGAGCCAGTAGGCCAAACGGGCCAATGAACTCTGGGCCAATCCGTTGCTGGGCCGCAGCGGAAATTTTGCGCTCTAGCCAGACCGCAATCAACACGCCCACCAGAGCCACGGTCACCATCAACAGCATTGGGAAGGGCAACCACAGGGTTTTGGCAACCCCCGGTGGCAGTCCCAAGCCTTCCAAAATCTGAATAAAACTGCCCTGTAAGTCGATTCCTGAGTTCATAGCGGTTTGCTCAGTGTGTCCTGCGTATTATCGCTAACCCTGGCGATCGCCCACTCTCCCATCTTTACCTAAGGCCAATGCGGGAAAGCCGCGATCGGACGGATGGGCAGGTGATCGTTACAGACTATTAATTAAACCAAACGCTAGTATAGCGTCCGAGGGATGGCAAACAGAATCACCCCCATAGGAAATCCTACTGACCACCATAAGGGATCTTGAAAATGACCTGTAGCGTCTTATGGAGTAGGCATCCTGCCTGCCGGTGATCGGGCCATCCTGCCTGCCGGTGATCGCGGCAAGCAAAGACAGCCCAGAGGGCTATCCCACCAGCGAATTGGCTGAGTTGTACTCACGAACGCTTGTGGGGTAGGCACCCTGCCTGCCGGTGATCGCGGCAAGCAAAGACAGCCCAGAGGGCTATCCCACCAGCGAATTGGCTGAGTTGTACTCATAAACTCTCGTGGGGTAGGCACCCTGCCTGCCCCTGAGACAGCCCAGAGGGCTATCCCACGTGTGATCCTGAGCCTGCCAGCCACCCTTACCCCACTTGGGAACTCGGACAGCGGACCGGGATGATCGTCTGGATGTAGTGGGCAACAGCGTCGGGTTGCTCCACCATTGCTAAATGTCCACAGTTGGCTAATTCCAGCACGTTCTGACCCGTCTCAGCAAAGAGGGGATGGAAGCTCGCCAGATGGCGAACATACTGGGGTTGCATGACATCGTCCTGACTACCGGCGATGAAGTAAACCGGTTGCGTCAAGTTAGCGACGAGCTGGGGCAGGCGATGCACTTCGGCCTCGGTGGTGGATTCGAGCAGACTGCCCAGGGCGGCTTGGGGGCAGGCGATGACAAAATCCCGTACCCGTTGCCGCCCCCAGTGTCGGGCAATCGGTTGAGCGACGTTCGCACGGGCAAAGAGGAGATCCAGCAGGGGCAGATGACACAGCCAAGGGGGGCGAAATTTCACCAACTGCTGGCCAGCGGCCCGAAACCGTTCAAACGCTTCCTTCAGGTAAATCCCCCCTCCGGCATTGAGGCAAATCACCCCAGCGATCGCGGCTGGCTGTTGCTGGGCTGCCCACAGGGCAATACTGCCGCCTAGGGAATGACCCACGAGCCACACATTGTCTAAGTTCAGGTGGGTCAGCAGGTCCACCAGGTCCTGGGCGTAGGCTTGCAGGGAGTAGGGTGATCCCTGCTCCGGCGGGACAGTCAGGGGGTGCGATCGCCCCGTCGGGGATGACGGGTCAGCCAACTGGGAGTCGCCAAACCCACGCAGATCATAGGTTAAACACGGGTAGGTATCGGCCAAACGGGCCACCAAAGGGTGCCAATAGTGACGACTGAGCATCCAACCATGTACAAACACCAGCGTCTGGCGCTGCGCCGTCGCCGCTGTTAACGCATACGCACAGGGAATACCATTGAGCCGGATGATCTCCATAGCGTTAATCCTATACTGGATTGCGATCGGGGCGTATCCCCCCTAGGCGCTCACCCCGACGGCTCCCTTCATCGGCCCATCAAGCGTAGCCGGACCCCCTCCGCAATCTTCTGCCCCAGGTATTCTGGGATCAGGCTTTCATTCGGACCCAAGAGATACAGGATCAGGCGCGTGCGCCCCCGCCATACCAGCAAATTCGCATTCACCACCAGCAGATCCTCCTGCCAGATCGCATACATCACCTTATAGAACAGCCCCGGTTGGTTGTCGGCTTCGATCAATAGGGCGGGTAAGTGGAACACCGGGTCCACGTAAAATTCCGTCTCCACCTGCTCCAACCCGGCATCCAGGTTAAACTCCACCGCCAGCATTTCCTCCACCTCAAAGTGTCCGGCGAGGGCTTCGCGAATCGCCCGACACACATTTTCCGAGGTTTTGTCCGTCAGCGCCTTGCCCCCACGGGAAACGACCAGCTTCACAAACACCAGCATGGGGGGATAGATCTGACCGTAGAGGCTGAGGCTGTGGACGGTTAGGCCGTAGGCCGCCAGCACGCCAAAAATGTCGCTGAGTAGGAAAGACTGGTTGCGGTAGGCAAACTGGAGCGCACTTTTGTTCCCCTCCGGCTTCAGTTCAATCACCGCCTGCCGACTTTTGTAGAGTTGATAGGCCAAGCGTAGATTCTGGAGCTGGATCTCACTACTGACAAACTGCTCATAGAACTGGGGAAACGCTCGGTTGAAGCGCTTGAGGAGTTCCAGTGTGGATGCTTTAAGACCGGGGGCCGTCATTGGGAAAAGGGGAGGGAGGATATACTATCTAGATACTGACATCCGAAACTTTTACCACCCTAAGCTGCCTGCATGGTTTTCTGGAAAAGCTGGTTTAGCAGCCCGAACGCTACCTCGATGCCCAAGTCGGCTCAGGCCCAGCGCCAAAACGCTGGCGTCAATCATCCGTCGGTTGAGGTGCTGCAACACAGCACAGATCATAACGTTCATATCTTTTTCAGTACCGATCGCGATATTGATCTCTACGAACTGGAGGAACTCTGCGATGCCGTGGGCTGGTCGCGCCGTCCCCTGCGGAAAGTCAAAAAAGCCCTTCAGTACAGCTTCCTGGTGGTTTCCATGTGGGAACAACGGGGACCCAAGCGGCGGCTGATTGGTTTTTCGCGAGCCACGTCGGATCATGCCTTCAATGCCACCCTCTGGGATGTCGTTGTCCACCCAGATTACCAAGGAAAAGGATTGGGGAAAGCCCTGATGAAACAAGTAATCAAGAAACTGCGTAGTGAGGATATAAGCAATATTACGCTGTTCGCTGATCCCCATGTAGTTGATTTTTACCGAGGTTTGGGGTTTGTGCCAGACCCGGAAGGGATTCGTGGGATGTTTTGGTATCCCGATTAGTGGCCTTAGCCAAGGGGTGCCTAGCCGGGGCCGCTATGGACTGGCCAGCGTCTACCGGTTATACAATCGTTCCGCAGGGTTATCCGCATCAAAATCGTCGTCTCGGTCTGGAATCGGCCAGTCTTCATTTTCACCCCCGACCACGAGCCGTAGGATGGGCACGTATTCCGCGCTAAGTTGCTGGAGGGCATTAATCAGCACATCCAGGGCGATCGCGTCACTGGTCCCCAGGTCAAACCACACCCGCACCCAATTGTCCTGATATTCTAAATCACTGGCGTTGTGCATCAGGGCCATAAAACTGTCGGCGGCGTGGTCAGTGTCGTAAGCCAGGTAGCTCAATTCCAAGCCCGTTTCCTGGGCCTGGAGATTTTCGGCATTGAAGCCACCGAGTTTTCCCAGGAAGAACCAGGAGTCGAACAGGGTTTCCAAGTATTGCTTTTCCATTTGCTGGGGTGGCTCCTCCAGTTCCAGCCACAACCAGACATCAAAGGGGTTAAATTCGCGAAACTCAACGTGCATAAACCTTTTGTAGCAAAGGGGACGGTCTATTGTGGCATTCCTTGCCGTTGGGGGCTAGTAGTCTGTCATGCCTAAAATGGGGACTTGTCGGTTGGTGGCGAGTGGGCGAGACTCCACACGTTTACTAGGGTTTTGATTGCGTCCGCTGGGCCGAGCTGGGTAAATAGTGATTGCACCTGATTGGGGGTGATGTGCAGAGGATCTTCCTGGTGCTGGCGCAGCAGGGTGATAAACAGGTCAATTTTGCTGGCGAAGTGCCAGTGGACGGCCCCCTGCTCAAGCCCGCATCGGCAGCGATATCGCATCTAAGGTCGCCTCAGCATAGCCTTGCTGGGCAAATGCTCGCTAGACCGAGGTCAAAATCTGGCTGCGGGTACCCTGATAGTCATTGATGGCTTCAATCATAGTCTCCACGGTGTCCATGTCTATAGCAATCCCAGTTGACTTATGAGCGTGGGGTGGGCATCCTGCTCGCGCAGGCTAGAAGCCTACCTCACAACTCTTCACGAATCATTGAGGATTGCTACATCAATATTCTATGCCCAAACTCTATAGCCAACTATTTCGCTAATTGCAACAACGTACTTTTTAACCATGTCAGAGCACTTTCGATATCGGTAACCACTGTTGCCGGTGGCATGGGTGGACGTTGAATCATCACAACGGGTATAGCTAACTCACGGGCAGCAATGATCTTGGCATAGGTGGCCTCGCCACCGCTGTTTTTGCTAACGATCGCCCCAATTTCATACGCCTGCAACAACGATCGCTCATGCTCCAGTGAAAACGGTCCCCGTTCTAACAACAGCTTGCCGGGGGGGACTGCCGCATCCGGCAAGGGGGGATCAATCATGCGCATCAGAAACCAGTGATTTCGAAGGCGAGCGAAGGCCGCGAGTTCTTGCCGTCCGATCGTCAAAAAGATGCGCTGGGCAACTCCTGGCAATACGGTTGCCGCTGCTTCATGGCTATCTACTTCAATCCAGAGATCGCCCACTGTCTGCTCCCATGCTGGACGAATCAGCAGCAAATGGGGAATACTCACCGCAGCGGCAGCAGCAGCAGCATGGCATGAAATTTGCGCCGCAAAGGGATGGGTTGCATCAACCAGCCCAGCGATCGACTGTTGTCGCAAATAGGCCGTGAGACCTGCTACGCCGCCAAAGCCGCCCATTCGGGTATGTGCGGAGGGCACAGGCTGACGCATGCGGCCGGCCAATGAGGTGATAACTTCTACGCCAGGGATTTCGACAATTCGAGCTGCTAATGCAGTCGCATCCCCGGTCCCGCCCAGGATGAGCACACGCTTGCGATCGGTCATGTTACACCCTATGCTTGCTGCCACTCTCACCCTACCGCCATAAAGCGCTAGACCGGGTTGACTGACAAATCTTTTCCCCTACACCCGTGCTTTAGGAGTTCCCAGTCGTCGCTTCGGGTAAAACGGTAAAAGAATGTTTTCATCCCGACACACGATCGTCTTTACGGGTTGACCCCAATGGCACGTTCTGGTTACACTCTGCCTGTTTTCGCTGTCGCAGCCGCTAAAGCTGCCCTAGTTCAACTGCAATCCAATCACCCTGCCCCCCCGCCAACCGCCACCCTCGATCTCTTACCCGGTGAAGCCACCATTCCGATTCAGCAGGTTGCCCGTCTGGACCTCAATAGTGCCCTAGCCATCACCCTCAGTGACCCTGGCGACAATTTAGACCTGACTCGCCACACCCCCATTTGGGCTTGGGTCAAACGTTTGCCCCGTCAGTCAGAACCGCTCATCCTGGAAGCTGGCGAGGGAATTGGCAAAACACCATTAGGCGAGCCAGCGATCTATCGGTATGCTCGCCGTTTATTTGAGGCAAACCTGCTGTCCCTGATTCCTTCCGATCAAACTGTCGTGGTAATCATCATCATGCCCGAAGGTCGCCAACTGGCCCAACGAACATCGAATGAAGCCTTTGGTGTCCTGGAAGGACTTTCACTATTGGGCACAAGCGGCATTTCCCAGCCCCTTTCTGCCGAAGATCACCTGGAGAATTTACGTCAAATCCTGCAAAAAAATGTGAAATCACACCCGCATTTGGTCTTTTGCATTGGTAGTCATGGCATCCACATTGCCCAACAGCTGGGTTTTCCAGAAACTGCCATTGTGCAAACAGGAAACTGGATTGGAGCCTTGCTCCTTGAAGCTGGCTTGCGCGGTGCAGAATCCGTTTTACTGCTGGGCTACCAGGGGAAATTAGTCAAGCTAGCTGGGGGCATTTTTAATACCTCTAGTCACCTAGCCGATGCCAAATTAGAAATCATTAGTGCCGCGATCGCTCGAACAGGTGGCAGTCTCGCTGCCATAGAGGCCGTTTTAGCTTGCAAGACAGCAGATGCGGCTTACAAAAAATTAGTCGAATTTGAATTGGCAGATAGGGTTTTTCATGCCTTAGCCACGACCATTTCCCAGAAGGCACAGGCTTATGTGAAACAGTATGGGGATGTCCAGATTACGATCGGCACTCGTTTATTTGATCGTCAGGGGCAGATGATTGCCCAGGATGCGATCGCCACTCAATTGCTAGCTGCCTGGACACCGAATTGATGTTAAGAAAGCTTAGCCCGATTTAGGGAACCTCAACTCTACCGATCCCGAAGCAATGGCAATTCTAGCCTGGGCAGCCGCTAAGAGGTGGGCATCCCCCTCACGGCGTGTCTGGTGATCGAGAGCCACCGCAGCGGCCATTGCCTCTGGGCTATAGCGTTTCGGGAGCGCCGTTAGCAGATCAACCACCACGTCTGGCTGCCAGCGTTGGTAGATCGCCAGGACCGCAGCCGCATCAAAAATATCGACTTGAGCCGGTATCGCCCCTGCCTGGGCCAAGGCGGCAGCTTTGTGGGCAGAACGGGTAATGCCCAGCACTTGATGGCCCGCCTGAAGCAATGCTTGGATTAGGGGTTGGCCGATCGCGCCGGTTGCCCCCGCGACTAAAATCTTCATGACAGCGACTCCACAGCAATCATGGTGCCTCGGAACATATTCATGCCGCAGGTGAACTCATATTTACCAGGCTGATTGGGGGTGAATTCGATCGGGATGGTTTGGTTAACCGGCAGCTTACGCGCAATCCGAAAATCGGGTAAGCGCACTTCTTCTAAACAGCTACTTGGGTCGTGACGGGTGAAGTTGAGACGTACGGGTTGCCCCGCCTGCACCACAATTTGACTGGGTGCATAGCCACCATCAACCGTAACGGCAACCTCCTGCACCCCGGCCACCACCTTGGCCTTGCGGGTTGCTGGCCGATGGAGCAAGAACCACCACAGTTCGAGGCTGATGAGACCCAACCCTAGCAACGTCACGGTGACTTTAGTCCACAGTGGTTGCGCGATCGCGACGAATTGGGGGTGTTCCGGGTGGTTAGCCGAGGAGACGCCCGGAGGTGATGCGGTCGGGGGAGTGGCGATCGCGCCCGAAAGGGCACCGAGGAGGAAACCCAATCCGGCTAAACTGCCTAAGAATGTCGCTTTAGAAAATAATGGAGTTGTCATGATCGATCTCCTGAATGCATTGATGAGAAATATCGTGAATAGAAAAATTTGGTGTAGAGGTACCCATGCAGTGGCATTAGCTTGGTAGGCGGCTAGTGATTGCCCATTAACCCTGCCATTTAGGTTGAAAGCGCCGCAGACGTAAGGCATTGGCTAATACAGATACCGAGCTAAAGGCCATCGCTGCCCCTGCAATTACCGGACTGAGCAGCCAACCGAAGAGTGGAAAGAGGACGCCAGCAGCAATGGGAATACCAGCGGCATTGTAGACAAAGGCAAAGAACAGATTCTGTTTAATGTTGCGCAGGGTAGCACGGGATAGTTGGATCGCCGTCACAATGCCGTGCAAATCGCCAGAAATTAAGGTGATATCACTAGCCGCGATCGCCACATCCGTTCCTGTTCCGATCGCAATCCCCACATCCGCTTGGGCCAAGGCGGGGGCATCGTTAATCCCATCTCCCACCATTGCCACGATCTGGGCAGGCCGCTGGTGACCCTCTGCCTGCTGGAGGGCTGCAATCACGGCGGCTTTTTGGTCAGGGCGAACCTCAGCAATCACCCGTTCGATCCCAATGCTGCGGGCAATCACTTGGGCCGTGCGTTCGTTGTCCCCCGTCAGCATGATGACCGTTAACCCTAGTCGGTGGAGGGCACGAATCGCCGCCGCCGAGCTGGGTTTGACCGCATCCGCAATCCCCATGATGGCTTCTAGCTGACCATTGACGGCAATCCAGATGACGGTTCGGCCCAGGTATTCCATGCGATCGCGGTGGGCGGCTAATGCCTGGGTTTCGATGCCCAAGTCCGTCAGCCAGCGTTGGGTACCAATTTGCACCCGCTGATCCGCTACCGTAGCTTGTACCCCGCTCCCCGCAAGAGCTTCAAAGTCCTGGACATCCGTGCGGGTTACCCCCTGGGTTTGGGCATACTGCACTACGGCTTCTGCTAAAGGATGCTCGGAGTAGTGTTCAATACTCGCTGCCAGCCGCAATAGATGCAATTCATTGCCTGCTGCGGTGCCCTTAACGGTCATGAAGTCCGTGACGGTGGGTTTGCCTTGGGTGATCGTGCCCGTTTTATCCAGGACAATCGTTTGCAACTTGTGGGCGAGTTCCAAACTGTCTGCCCCTTTAATCAAAATGCCCTGTTCGGCTCCCTTACCGGTCCCCACCATGATCGAGGTGGGTGTCGCTAACCCTAGGGCACAGGGACACGCAATGATAAACACCCCAACGGTCGTTGTTAATGCCATTGTTAGGTTGCCCATCCAGTTGTACCAGAAGATAAACGTGAGGAGGGCGATCGCAATCACCACAGGGACAAACCAACCCGTGACCTGATCGGCTAATTTCTGAATCGGGGCTTTGGAACCTTGGGCCTGTTGGACCAATTTGACAATTTGCGCTAGGAAGGTGTCCTTACCAACGCGGGTTGCCCGAAACCGAAAACTGCCGGTTTTATTCAGCGTCGCACCAATGACTTCATCGCCCACTTGTTTCCGCACGGGGACACTTTCCCCTGTCACCATTGCCTCATCCACCGTGGAGGTGCCCTCAATGACTTCCCCATCGACGGGAATCTTTTCCCCAGGGCGTACCACAATCACATCGCCAATCACCACATCCGTCACGGGAATATCCTGCTCGCGATCGCCCCGGAGGACGCGGGCGGTTTTGGCTTGCAGCCCCATAAGCTTGTGCAGGGCGGCACTGGTTTGGCCCTTGGCCCGGAGTTCCAACCAGCGTCCGATTAATAAGAAGGTAATGATGATCGCGGCAGCTTCGTAATACACATCGGGCATTAACCCCTGCTGGGTAAAGAAGTCGGGGTTCACCGTTGCCCACAGGGAGTAGAGATAGGCCGATCCCGTCCCGATCGCCACGAGTGTATCCATCGTTGCTGCATGGTGCTGCATGGCTTTCCAGGCATTCCGGTAGAAGTGGCCGCCTGCCCAGAAGACAACGGGGGTGGCCAAGGCTAACTGCAACCAGGGGTGTTCCAGCCATGCCGGGATACGGGTTAGGCTTAAGCCGGTCATCATTGGCAGGGAACCGATCAACAGCAGCAAACTGAGCAGACTACTCACTGTTACTTTGCGGGCTAACGCTTGGGCTTCCGCCTGATGGGCAGCGGCTTCGGCGGGATCAACGGTGAGGAGATCATCGTCCTGCACGGGTTGGGCCGTGTAGCCCACCTGATCCACTGCCTGGGCGATCGCGGCGGGATCAGTGAGGCGCGGGTCGTAGCTCACCTGGGCTTGAGCGGCCCCAAAGTTGACCTGACAGGCATCGACACCGGGCAGGGTGCGGATAGCGGTTTCAATGGTTTGCGCACAGGCGGCGCAACTCATGCCTCGCAATTTGAAGGTGGCGTTATCGGTGATGGCTGGCTGAGATTTCATAGGAGGTAGGACCGTCATCGATCGTGAATAAGGTTGGCTAAAGGATTAAAGAGTTATGCCGCCCAGGAGACGGCAGGGGGATGGCCAGTGTTACAGCGCTGCCTGTGGCTCGGTTACCAGTTGGGTGCTATAGCCTAGGTGAGCGATGGCTTGGGCGATCGCGGTGGGCAGGGTTTGACCGGGATCGTAGGTAACCGTAGCCTGGGCCGTGGCCCAATCGACGGTACAAGCCGTCACACCCGGTAGGGCCTCGATCGCGGTGGTAATGGCTTGTACACAGCCTGTGCAATGCATCCCCCCGATCTGCCAGGTGGTAGTCGTCAACTGAGGGCTGGGATTTTGGATCGGAATTCGAGTATTCATGGGATTTTGCGTGAGTGAAAGGAACAAAAAGTAAGTCAGACAAGTAAGTCAGGCAAGTAAGTCAGGACAGGGCAACAATGCCCCTGAGCGGGCAATGGCTCGGCAACCCTTCACACCTGCCAGATCGCACGCTAAGACTCCCTCCTAACCCCCACTAGGGCCATAGAGATTGACCCGGCCATAGCCCAGAAACAAACCAGGGCTGTTTTCGCCCGTGGGATAGGCGGTTACCCCCAGCAGGTAAACCCCACTAGCACTGGGGTTGCGGGTAGCGGTAAGTTGCACCGTGGCGGTTTCGCCCGGTTGGATGGGATGGTGCAGGGCAAGGGTTAATTCACCCGTCGCTGCTTGCTCACCCCCGATGTTGACGAGGGGAATTTCCGTTCTTGGATGGCCCACCCATACCCGCGTCGCATTGGGTTGAAAGGGAATAGCGAGGGCATTTGCGGGCTGGGTAATGGTGAGCGCTTGCACGGGTGCGCCAGCGTCCTTGGGCACCGTAATCACAAGTTCATAGCGATGACCAGCCCCATTGGTCTGGGCTGCATGGCTCGTGACTTGCACTAATTGGGGGGCACGCTCAAAGTACTCCTGCCCCTGGGGCAGGGGTGCCGCGATCGCGGGCAGGGCGAATAGGGCAACAGCACTGGGTAGGATCGCCTTGGCAATCCAAGGATGGTGGCAAAGTTGGGAAAAATTGACAGCCGAAAGTAGACGGGTAGCCATTGGGTGCTCCTGTTGCAGAATGAGATGAACGAGTGACAAGCTGAAATGGGGTTAGCGGAGCGCGATCGTGACTGCGCAGCTAACCGGTCGGGATGGTGGCAACCAATCCCTGGCTCTCGTTACGCTACCGACGGCTTCAAACCGAGAGAATCAGTGGTATGAACCCTTTAAGGCTAGAGAATTCAGGTAGTTGGTTGACTTGTCCCTATCTTGCAGTCTCTAGTTAACTGTAGAGTCAAGGGGGGGGATCAAATTTTTTCTAGCGGGTGCCGGAGAAAGGCGAGGGGGGTGCTTTTATTGGCGGCAAAGTCGAGGATGCCGCGATCGCGGTGCTCGTACTGCAACTCGCCCTGGGCATTGAAGAGAAAGGTTGCCCCGCGTTGGGTGAGATAACGGGCATCAGGGACGTAGGTGCGCTAATGGTCGAATACTTCACTCATGTTGCGGAGCCGCAGCGTCGCCAGTTCATCAGCTAGGGTACCGGGACTGCCGATGCCTGCACACATCCGTCTCACCCGCACTCCGAATTTCCGCATCGCCACGGGGTGCTCTACCCGAATAACAAGTATCCAGTACCATTGTGGCGATCAATCTCTTATCCATCATCTGCTTTAGGAGTGTTGTCATCTCCCCATCCCACAGATACCGACTGGCTCTGGAATGGGGGCAGTTGAACTACCCCAACTGACGGAATAACGGTGCTTGGGAGCGCAGAATGAGTATTTTTCGAGGTGCCCTTAGCTAAACTACCCGATTCGTTAAATCACCCGATTAGTCCAGAGGGGAGATTGCAATTGCACGGTGAGGGGAGCTTCAGTTTGCATGATCAGGCCCGGCAGGGGAACCGCAGGCGGCGCAGGACTGTCGGTGGTTTGCCAAAGAACCCAACGACTGCCCGCAGGGAGGGTGGTTAGGCTGGCCGGGTTACAGGTGAGCCAGATTAACGGTTGATGCGGTGGTGGCTCGGCATTGAGGTCTTCCTGGGGATAGGTCGCTGCCAGGACCTCCAACACGCGACGATTGCCCTGCACCAGCCCCGTCGCCGCTGTCCAAATTTTGGCTTGGAGACTTTGACGACCCGCGTAGAAGTAAAGGGATGCGGCCACGATCACCGCTTGCTCAAAGGCATCATCTTTTTCAGGAGGGGTGTCAGTATTGGCGGGGGTGGGCGGTAGGACAGGCCAGGGGATTTGGGTATCGAGGCCAACCAGAACCGCTTGGCCACCGGTAAAGACTTCCAGCTCTCGCACCCGCAGATCGCCGTAACGGGCACTGGTGCGCCAGTGGATTAACCGGGTAGGGTCACCCCAGCGGTAGGGACGTAGGGAGCGGGTGAGGCCAGAGACGGCGTTTTGCAGACGGGCATCGTTGTTTAGTTGGGGGCTATCGTCTTGGCCAATGTCATCCACAAGGGGACAATGGCTGAGGGGCAAAACTTTGGGATAGACGATCGCCTTGGCGCGGGCCTGCTGTTCCCGACGGCACCAGAAGAGGCCCAGGGGAGTTGCTGTTCGCAGTTGCAGGGTTTGCCAGTGATAGATGCCGCGTCGGTAGCTAGGTTGGTAGTAGAGCCAGCGATAAGTACTGTGGGCTTCAATGAGTTCGATCGCGATTTTGGCCGGTGAACTGAGGACGTAGGGTAATTGATCCTGGACCTGGAGTAGGGTTTTGGCCCGATCACTCTCGTTATGGATGAGGACTTCGATGCTCAGGCGATCGCCCGCGCTGATAGGGTCAATGGGGCGGCGGCTGATGCGGAGTTGGCGTAGCGATCGGAGGGGTAGAGCCGCAGCCATCGCCAGTAGGGCAAAGCTCACCCCGCTCATGACATAGAGCCAACCCGCCAGGGTATTAGTGGCAGCACCAAAGAAAAAGATTGATAAGCCCAGAAGGACTGTCCCTGCGTAAGCGGGCGCAACCCAGTGGCGTTCAAGCCAGTCCCAAATCCATTTCATCGTGCGGGGTTCTACAATTAGGGTGAGCAATGAGGATTGGCAATATTTAGATACTAACGAGTGTAGGGGGTCATAAATTCTGCAACGTCCGTAGCGACGACTTCAGTCGTCATGGCCTAGAATCCGACACTAACGCTTACACTACCAATGGCGTACCATTGGGGCAAAATTGGGTGCTTACAACCCTAGGAATGGCAACCAGAGCTAGCCAAGGCTATTGGCCGAATTCGAGACGGGCCTGCTCGACCAGTTCCGGGGTGACGATCGTCAACTCCTGTTCACGGGCCAGTTGCTCAATGCGTTGGCGGGCTTGAGAACGCACAAAGAACGGAATATTTTTCAGCTTAACCTGGGCCGCAGTGGTCCATTGCAGCGTTTCAACCAGATTGGGGTCATACATGGGCATCGCCAGTTCACAGCGTCATATTGGGTATCCTACCGTACATCTTCTCGAACCCGCATCTCGTCCCAACGGCTAGTAAAACCGGCTTAACTGCACCCGATACCGATCTTTCTTCGTCACCGCAATGTCGCCCACGCTTAAGCGTCCTTTCCCCCGAATCGCAATCAAATCACCACTTTTCAGGGGACTACTTGCCTGGGTCACTTCCTTCCAGTTCACTCGCACCTCGCCCGCTGCGATCAACGCGGCCATCTTGCTGCGCGACATGCCAAACCCCGCTGAGGCGATCGCGTCCAACCGTAAGGATGCCTCCACCGTCGTCAGTTCCTTTTGCCGGGGGGTGGGGACCTTGAGTTCTTCCAATGCGATCGCGTGGGTCTTTACCGGGACCGATCGCACTTGGGTCAGATTCAAAGCCAAAAATTCTGCAATCTCTGGCACCACGATCGCCTGGGCACCCCGTTCCCCCAGCACCAAAATATCGCCCACCTTCTCCCGCACAATCCCGGTGCCAAGAATGGCCCCCAGGAAATCCCGATGGCTGGCCGTATCAAAGAGAAAATTCCCCGCGATCGCCAGGACGGTCAAGTCTGCCTGCTCAGGCGTCAAGGGTAGGTCCGATCGCGCCACGACAACCTGCTGCCGTTCCGCTTGGGGATAGCCCCCCCAGGCCACCAGATGCACCTCCGTCAAAAGGCGAAACCGGTGTTGGATTTCCCCCAGTTCCGGGGGTGAAAGGAAGTCACTTGTGACTGGCTCCCAGGTTTTAATCGCCTGCTCCGCCAGATCAATCAGGCGCACCACGGTTTCGCGGTGTTCAACGCCCTTCAGTAAGTCATCTCTGGGTAGCATCGTGACGGTGAACCGTCCCTCTCAAACAGCAATATTTGGTGATTCGGGCTAGCATGATAGCCATATCCTTAAGCATAGTCGTTAAGTATAGTGGTTGATGAGAATGGCTGGGACAGCACAGGTGGCGATCGCCATTTTGTACCAGGGCGATCGGGTCCTCATGCAACTGCGGGATGACACGCCGGGTATTGTCTACCCTGGCCATTGGGGCTTCTTTGGCGGGCACCTAGAACCAGGTGAAACCCCAGAAGTGGCCCTGCGGCGCGAACTGCAAGAAGAAATTGGCTATGTGCCGCCGCACATTTCCCCCTTTGGCCAATATCCTGGTGAATTTGCCCTGCGCCACGTCTTTGCCGCGCCCCTCACCGTTGGGTTGGCGCAATTGGTCTTGGGTGAAGGCTGGGATATGCAACTGCTGCCCCTCGCGGCTATTCAACGGGGTGAGTACTACTCCGATCGCGCGGGGCGCACCTGTCCGATCGGGAAGCCCCACCAGCAAATTTTGTTTGACTTCTGGCAAGAGCGTAGCCACCCCCCTCCCTGACTCCCTCCGCAAGGTCCCCCTCCCGATCTGTTCCCCGTAGCGTTAGTTACAAATTCCTGACAAATGCCCTGTTAACCTGAAAGTCAGTTCACCATAAGGAATTGAGACTGCTGTGAGAGCAATCCGCGTCCAGGTTGTTGGCGGCAATCCCCACTTGCGATCGTTGCTGGGTTGGCATCTACAGCAAGGGGGGTATAAAGTTTCCCAAGCCTCCGGCATTCATCCCGCTAGGGAAGCCTTTCTCACCTTTCAACCAACCCTTGTGATTTTAGATACCGAACTGCCCGATGGCGACGGTTTGGAATTGTGTAGCTGGCTGCGGCGGCACCCGCAAGTGTTGATCCTGATGCTTTCCGCTCGGAGTACGGAGGCTGATGTGGTGGCTGGGCTTAAGGCTGGGGCTGATGACTATTTAGCCAAACCCTTTGGAATGCAGGAATTTCTGGCACGGGTGGAAGCGCTGATGCGCCGGAGTCGTTCGATCGTCCCCCCGGCTTCCCTTGACTACGGGGACCTAAAGATCGACTTGGTACAGCGCCGGGTCCGCTATCAGGAGGCTGATATTGATCTTACCCCCCAGGAGTTTAGCCTGCTCTATGTGTTAGCCCAGGCGGAAGGCGTCCCCCTTAGCCGCTCCGAGTTGCTGCGACGGGCATGGCCTGATGCGATCGACAACCCCCGTACTGTTGATACCCATATCCTGTCCCTGCGGAAAAAGATCGAGATGGACCCGCGCCAACCCAGCCTCATTCAGACGATTCGTAATGTGGGCTACCGCTTTAACCCCGAAATTTTGCAGGCAAACGAGGATGTTATCCCGGCTACCCCCAGTAAGCCCCTGGTTGCGACCTCCCCGGCGATGCTGGTGGGGGAACGACGGGTTAGGAGTTAAGCCCGGTCTGTCAATCTCGACCAAACCCTTATAAAATGAAGTTAGGGTCAAAATGCCCCTAGAACATGGCTCATTTCGGTGCCTTCTCGGCGGGCTGCTGCTGGGTATGAGAGCCATCAATTAGCTCTCAGTGAGGCTGGCTGACAGGGTAAAGGTTTGATGGGTTTGGTGAGAATCCTGACCTGAAATATACCTGTTTAGGACTTGTTTAGGACCCGTGAACCAACCAAAGATGGCGTGGGGAATGACCTTCAATCCGGCTGCGATCGCGGCTAAAAAGGCAGATATTGTTCCAAAATGCGTTATTCTCTACAGCAAGTTACCCAACTGAGCACCAAGGGTTTGACTGCCATTGTCTTTCCAATTCCCCGCATCATGACCGGGGGCAAGCTTGTACTGATCGAGCGATCTGCTCAGGAGCCGTAAATAATGTTGCACCGTAAACTTTACCAACTCTGTACGGAAGGCCGCGAGGTTTGCATTTTCCTGCGGGATCAGCAGCGTTGGCTAGAGCGGGTTCGTATCCTGGACATTGAAGGGGACCTTGTCACCCTGCGCTATGAAACGGAGGAGGAAGACGAAGTCTGCTCCTGGGAGGAAATGGTCCGTTTGGAAAGTATTGGTGCGGTGACCCAAAAGCTGGCCTCGGTTCCCCGTGGCGACGTGGAACCCCTGGTTTCGGAGGATTGCCCCGAAGCCGAACAACTGCCCGATCGCCGTCCGAACCCCAACCTGGACTAGGGGAATACCCAGGGGTGTCGATATCCCCCGGTAGGGACGGGTTACGCCAGGGAAATGCCCAGGACAAGGGAGAACCCCTCCTGTAGGGGCGGGTTACGCCCAAGGTTCTATCGGTACTGGCAATCTTTGTAAACTCGCCCATTGAGGCCCCCCATCCTTGCCAACTTGTCAACACCCTTATGATCTTGTTTTTCCCAGATTGGCGATCCGGTTGGCGATCGGGAGACTGATGCCGGTAACGTGCCCTCGCGATCGCGATTCGTCGGTTTTTAACAAGGATTAGCCATGAACAGTTCCGATCCCTTTGGCGAACGATCGCTCCAGCGTCTCCAGGGATTTATTTGCCTGATCCCGGTCATTGGCTTCATCCCAGCCCTATGGACCCTGCTGCGCCAACAGGGGGGCAAGGAGCCACAAGCGGCCAGCCGTCTGGCGGTCACCCTCACCCTAACTTGGCTATTCGGCTATATACTGCTGGGATTTGGAGCAAATACCACGGAATTTGCTCATCTACCGATGTTATTGATGAGTAGCCTGCTAACATCAGGATACTTTTTAGCCAGTTTTTGGTTAATGGTCCGCCTATGGCGACGGAAACGGCTTTACCTGCCCTGGGTTAGTGAAGTCAGTGATCGATTACCATAGGAGGCGATCGGAGCTAGGCTCTGGTCTGCTCTTTCACCTACGGCTCTGCAAGTGTGAGGAAATCCGTGTCCACGCGCAAACATCCTGTGCCCCCCCCTGCCCGCCCGCCCCATCGGGTTGCGCCTGTTGGCAAGCGGAAGGTCGCGAAAAAGCGGCGGTTGGGCTGCCTGTGGTTGATGCTCAGCCTGCTAGGGGCGGCGACCCTGTCGGCAACGGCGGGTGCGTTGGTCGCGCTTTCCTTAAATAGTACGCCTCTGATGCAGCGACAACTCAGTGCTGAGGAAGCGGCGGTGTTTGCCGGAGACGATCGCATTGCCTCCTCCCGAAATCTGCGCCTGCCCGAACTCACCCGCCCCGTGAATATTTTGGTGCTGGGTGTTAAGGTCCTCAGTTCTGATCTGGATGAGCCGCCTCCAGAAACCAAGAATTTGGGTTACCACGCCCTCGTGAATTCCTTTGAGGGTCTGTCGGACACGATGTTGCTGCTGCGCTTCGATCCGGCCAATAGCCGCCTGAGCGTGCTGTCGATTCCCCGTGACACGCGCACGAATGTCGAAGGCCACGGCGTGACCAAGATTAACGCGGCAAATGCCTTTGGCGGGCCTGCCCTGAGTGCCAAGGCAATTAGTGAACTCCTGGGCGGGGTGGGCATCGATCGCTACGTGCGGATTAACGTCCAGGGGGTGGGCAAGCTAGTCGAAGCCCTGGGAGGGGTGACGGTGAACGTGCCCAAGGATATGCGCTACCAGGATGATAGCCAACGCCTCTATATCAACCTGAAGGCGGGTAAGCAACACCTGGATGGGGATACGGCCCTGCAATTCCTCCGTTTCCGCTACGACGAGTATGGCGACATTGGCCGGGTCCAGCGGCAACAGTTGCTCATGCGTGCCCTGGTGGAGCAAACCCTCACCCCCATGACCATTACCCGCCTGCCGAAAATCCTGTCGGTGATCCAGTCCCATATCGACACCAACTTGAGTGTGGAAGAACTGCTCGCGTTGGTGGGCTTTGCCAGTGAGGTCGATCGTTCCCAAGTCCAAATGCTCATGTTGCCAGGAGACTTTAGCGGTCCCAATGATTTTGGCGATAATTTGAGTTACTGGATACCCAGCTACCAACGCATTGATGAACTCGTTGCCACCTATTTTGATCATGGCTACGATTCACTGCCGCCCCCCACCCCCGCCATGCTGCGCGTGGCCCTGCGAGATGATACGGGGGAAGCGGACACCACCCTACACTTCCTTGCGGAAGCCCTCCGACAGGCGGGCTATAGCAACGTCTACACGGCGGATAAGGTCACCGTGCGCCAAGATCCAGCCGCCGTGACTCGCATTGTGGCCCAACGGGGTGACTTCCAAAGTGCAACGGCCCTGCAACAGGTTTTGGGGTTTGGCGAGGTGCGGGTGGAAAGTACGGGTGATCTTGGTTCTGATATCACGATCCAACTGGGCCAGGATTGGTTTGAACAACAAGAGCGGGTAGCCGATCGCGTGCAGGCGAATGGCTTCCAGCCCCAAGACTCGGCGGACCCGATCGCCGATCCCTACTCTACCTGGGATAACCAGGGAGCCACGCGCCCTGAGTTGGAATCTGCACCGGAATCAGGACCCTACACCTCATCCGATAACTATTCCCGTACACCGACCTACTCCTTGCCCGATCCGCAGGTTTACTAACGGGTTCACTAGCTGCATCCAGTGTTACCCCGTTCGTCGTTCGTAGTAACGACTTTAGTCGTTTTTCGTTTTTAACCGTTGCAGGCTAAAGCCAGCACTACAAACCTGACAGAATTTACTTTTCGGGCTATCAGTGGTCTGTCGTCCCTGCAATGGGAGGGTGTCGGTGTGGTGTCGAGTTGACAAGACCCAACCCGTTCACGTGCTTGGTTGGGTCCCCTGCGTTTGACCCCAACCTACCCAATTAAGCTCGACAGACGACGAGTTTGCTGAATTAATCGGGCTTGACCCGCATCAGGACTTGGCCAAACTCCACCGGGTCCGCATTTTCGATCAAAATCTCCACGATCGTGCCGCTGACTTCTGATTCCAACTCATTCATCAGCTTCATCGCTTCTAAAATACAGACGGTTTGGCCTACCCGAACGCGATCGCCGACTTCGACATAGGGCGGCTCATCGGGGGCAGGCGCTCGATAGAAAGTCCCCACCATCGGTGAGGTAATTTCTAGCAAACGGCTACTGGCACTAGATGGCGGTGGCACCGACTCACGGGCGGTATCCTGGGGCGATGCAATGGGGGCTGCTGGGGACGTGGGGGCGGTAGCCGAAGGGAGCGCGACCTCTGGCGGTGGCAGGGGGGCTGGGGTGACGGCCAAGGCAGGGGACACTTCCTGGGTGACGAGGCCCGATCGCCGCCGAATCGTGAGTTCAAAATCAGCCGCCTTTAACGTCAACTCCTCAATCTCGGTTTGATCGAGGGTGGTTAAGAGATCCCGCAGTTCACTAAATTCTAGTTGCACGGCTTATTCTCGACCCAGGTAGGAATCTGTACGCGTATCAATGCGAATCCGTTCGCCTACGGAAATGAACAGGGGAACCATTACCTGTGCCCCAGTTTCAACGATCGCGGGCTTGGTCCCCCCCGTGGCTGTGTCGCCCTTGACCCCGGGATCGGTTTCCGTCACTTCTAGGGTCACCGAGTTGGGCAGTTCCACTTCAATCACCTGCTGTCCCCAGAAGATGACATTGACTTCCATGCCTTCCTTGATGTACTTGACGCGATCGCCAATCTGGTCAGCCCGTAAATGACCTTCCTCATAGGTATTCATATCCATAAAGACGAAATCTTCGCCGTCCTTATAGGTATGCTGCATCGTCCGTTTTTCCAGAGTTGCCTGGGGGACTGTTTCCCCTGCCCGGAAGGTGCGATCGACGACGTTACCACTCTGAACATTTTTCAACTTGGTGCGGACAAACGCCGAACCTTTACCGGGTTTAACGTGCAGAAACTCTTGCACCCGCCAAACCGAACCATCCAGTTCGATCGTGGTGCCCGTGCGAAAGTCGTTGCTGGAGATCATGAATCCGCCACTCGGAGAGAACAATCGGCATTTTATTCTACCCCTCTGTCGCAGCTTCTCCAAGTTTTCTGGTTTCTTATCCCAGTTTCTAACCCGAATTGCAATGGGAGAACAGCCCTATGGCAAGATAGGAAGCAGCCCCAACGTGCTAGCGTTTCAACGGTTCCATGTGCCAGGGTTCTCGCATTTGCGTCCCATGCGTTAGCGGCTACCAAAAGACGATATCAATTCACCTAATTATGTTGCATTTGCTTTACAAGCTATCATCCTGGTCCGTGGTTATCTCTCGTTGCCTGAAGGGGGGAGCGATCGCGGTGGCCTTGTGTCTGTGTCTGGGGTTGGCCGCGACACCTGCCCAAGCCATGCTTCTGGCGGCGCTGCCTGCGGGGAATCCGATTACCGATGGTAAAGCCCTCCTGCGCTATGCCCTGCCCATTGATAATCCTCCCGTGCGGGAGTTGCAGTCCAGTCTGGAAGATATCAACACCCAGTTACGGGCCAATCGGCGGTGGCCAGCGGTGGCGCGGGATGTGCAACAAGCCCGTCGGGTTCTCGATCGCCAGCGGGACGATCTCCTCGCCAGCGTGACCCCGGCGTACCAGGCCAGGGCCAGCGAAATTCTGACGAGCCTTGAGACCACCCTCGATCGCCTGCAAGCCAGCACGGAAGCCAAGGATAAGGAAGCCGTGTGGACCGATCGTGCCCAAGCCCTCGAGCTGGTGGGCGAACTAGAAGAATACATGGTGCAAGCCTTCCCCTTTCAAGTTCCGGACGCCTATCAGACCCTCCCCCACCTGAAGGGACGGGCCACGATCGCGATGAAAACCGAGCGAGGTGACCTTACCGTAGTGGTCGATGGCTACAACGCCCCCATCACGGCAGGCAACTTTGTCGATCTGGTGCAGCGGGGCTTCTATGACGGGCTGGAATTTACCCGTGCGGAGGATGGGTATGTGCTCCAAGCAGGTGATCCCCCCGGCCAAGAAACGGGTTTTATCGATCCCAAGACTAAAACCTATCGGGCCATCCCGTTGGAAATTCGGGTGCAGGACGATCCCCTGCCCATCTATGGTGTGACCTTAGAAACTGCTGGTCGCTACCTGGAGCAACCGGTATTACCCTTCTCGGCCTATGGCACCCTGGCAATGGCCCGCCCCGGCGATGACCCCAATGGTGGCTCGTCACAATTCTTCTTCCTCCTCTTCCAACCAGAACTGACCCCCGCCGGGTCAAACCTGTTGGATGGTCGCTATTCGGTTTTCGGTTATGTGACCGAGGGTAAGGAAGTGCTGGGCAAGCTCAAGCAGGGGGACAAGATTCTCTCAGCTAAGGTGATCAGCGGGGCTGAGAATTTAGAACCGGCTAAGGGCTAAGCCTGACGAGGGGAGATAACCACCGCTGGGGTCTCCCCCGATCGCGGCGATCGGCCAGGTTCAGGCGATCGATTTTAGATGCCCTACAGGTCTTCGAGCAATTCCCCATCGGGCGTTTTCTCCTGGACTCCCTTAACAATTCGGGACAACTCACTCTTCTCGTCAATGGCCACTCGCGTGGGCACACCGCTGATAATCCGCTCGTAGTTGCGGAAGGAATCCTGAATTTCCGGCCCGCGCTCGCTGATGATGTATTCGCGGATGCCTTTGTCATGCCACGATCCGCGCATCTTGAAGACGTTAATGGCCCGCGCCATCTCGCCGCGAATTTCCACGTACTGCAACATCAGGATCGTGTCGGTAATGGTGGAAATGTGGGAATCGGTAATCGAGTGGGACCCCATGAACTGGTCGGTTGTGTTGGTGAAAAAGCCGGTGATTTCCTCCTGCTTAGCGTAGCCCGTCACCCCAATGATGAACTGCCGGAAGGCATTGTTGCTCACGCCACGGGCCAATGCCGAGAGGGAATCGATCGCGATACAGGCGGGCTTAAATTCAGAAATATAGGACCGAATGATTTGCAAATGATCTTCCAGCCCTGCCGATTCTGGATAGGCACAGAGGATCTTTAGTAAGCCCTTATGCTCCATCTCTTCAAAGTCGGTACCCCAGGAGTAGGCATTACGCATTAGTTGGGCGCGAGATTCCTCATAGGCAAACAGGATTGCCCGTTCCCCATTCATACAAGCATTTTGCAGAAACTTGCTGACCAGGAGCGTTTTGCCCGTCCCGGTTGCGCCCGTGACCAGAATGATCGAATCTTTGAAGAAGCCGCCGCCGCACATTTCGTCCAGGGTTTTGACCCCAGAGGAAATCCGCACGTTGGACGATCGCTGGGTTAGGCGCATGGCGCCCAGCGGGAAAATGTTAATGCCTTCGTTGGTAATCGTGAACGGGTATTCCCCCTTCATGTGGGTGGTAC
>JBBILC010000028.1:0-309 GCA_037445115.1 Coleofasciculaceae cyanobacterium bin_20 | reverse complement strand
AGAATTTCGATCGTGCGCCGCCGTCGTTCCCCGTCCAGCACATTCCGCACAATCGCCACGTTGTCCGAGACAAATTCCTCCACCCCGAACCGTGCCACGGGGCCATACTCTTCTTCCCGCTCCGTGGTCATGATGGTGGTCACCCCCACCTGTTTGAGGCGGGCCACCAGCCGGAAAATTTCCCGGCGCACAACGGAGGCGGCATCATACTGCTGAAAGACTGCCGTGATGGAGTCGATCGAAACCCGCTTAGCCTTGTACTTGTTAATGGCGTAGTTAATCTGTTCAATCAGGGCCGATAGATCAAAC
>JBBILC010000027.1:39687-41764 GCA_037445115.1 Coleofasciculaceae cyanobacterium bin_20 | reverse complement strand
TGATGATCCTGCCTAATTGATGATCCTGCCTAATTGATGATCCTGCCTAATTGATTATTTTACTGACCTATGGGAAATCGAAATTTTTAAATGGATGCTTCGGCTAAGCTTGAGAACTCCAATAGGGCTTCTCCCAGTTGTTCTAGTCGAGCGACAGTTCAGCGGGCATTGGGGTTGCTGCGGCAGGATGAGCAGTTAGTGGAGTTGGAAGCGCTGTTGGCATTTTTTGCTAGCTTTGTGTTGGAGAGTGAAGTCGTGCGACAAATCATGAGATGGGATATGGCCGTGTTGCGGGAGTCGCCCTGGTATCAAGAGATTTTGCGGGAAGGGGAACGTCAAGGGGAGCTAAGAGGCGAACAACAGGGTGAACAACGGGGCAGGCCGATCGCTGATTCTCAGACAATTGAATCGCCGACTGGGGGTACTGACGCCGGAGTTGACGCAACGGGTGCAGGCGTTAGATTTGCCACAGCTTGAAGCATTGGGGGAAGCCTTATTGGATTTTACGCAGGTGGCGGATTTGGTCAATTGGCTCGATTCCTAGGACGACGTTTGCGGTGGCCTGTGCCTAAGCTACGCAGAGTGAATTCGGTTAGGACCCCAATTAAGGACTTGTGGCGTAGGCGTCCCGCCTGCCAGGTTACACTGTCGTAATTTTTGGCACGAGTTACGCAAAGTTTGGTAATAATCCCACAATCTTTGGCAATAATGCCCCCATTGGCGGGTGAGGGTTTGAGAAAATAGTCGGTATAAGTACTTGTATAGCACTCTCAAGTCATTTGTAAGAAGTTACTGTATCTAAAAAGCTTGGGAAAACTAAAGGTCTGACGATGCGTCACTAACTCAAAGAGAACCTGCACCGCTCTAAAAGAATTACAGATATGATAAAACTCCCGAATAAAACGTTTCCCCTATAACCAAATATCCTCAATCGGATTCTGGCTCGGATCATTGGGCGCAAAGCGTAGACAGGCCACTTGCCAATCTCGCTCCTCAAGATCACGATTCGCTGACGCTAAATACGCTTTTAACTGCTGAGAAGAATGGTAGCTTGCTCCATCCCAAATCAACGCTATACGACGCCCCCTCGCCTACTCTACCAGATCCTTAATAAAAGCAATTGTCGCTTCTGAATTACCGGCCTTGGCTGGCTTTACTAAACATTCCCCCGTCTCCACATTTACTGCCCCATAATAGGTTTGCTTGCAACGCTCATTCACAATCGGAACCTCGACACGCGCCTCACTCTTTCCCAAAACATACCCACATAGATCTCCCCAGCCTAAGGGGCATTCGTCCTCAAAATAGACGATGAAATCACCTGATCTAATTTCCTCTTCATGATCAGCTATAAAACCCATGATTTCTTGCTTTTTTTTTCAACCAACTCTGGATCGGCCTTCGGATTGCGCTTTTGCGACTTCTTCCAGGTCAAGCCGGCCTCAGCAAACAAGGTATAATAACTCTGGCGAGAGTTAAAAACAACCTGATAGACATCTTCGAGATGCGTCTGCAACTCGCTCAATTGCCAGTAACTCTTGCTCTTTAACCACGCAATGACCGCTTGGCGTTGCCTAGGGGTCAAATAACCAACTGACCCTTTGTACTGTAACTTGAGACCCTCGACACCGTCTTCTATGTAGCGTTGAGTTCATTTACTAATGAAGCCAGAACTAACACCCATACTGGCCTGGATCTGGTGGTGTTTGAATCCGTTGAGATACATCTGGACAGCGATGGCACTTTTGCTTTCACGCACATCCGGGTGAGACTGGATAAACGCCTGCAAATCGTCTAACATAATATTCGCCTCCTTAAGACCTTTTTTCCTGGTTATTATCTCATAAGTCAATTGGGATTGCTATAGCCTTGATCAAGCCTTATTGAGTGAGGATAATCCCGAACTTACGACTGTCCTCAAAATTTTGCGGTTATTTGGTTTAAGCTTACGTGTAGCCCCGATCGCCTAGCACGACTGAGTTAATTGACGTATCACGACTGAGTTAATTGACGTATGTGGTTAGAATATGCAAGTTTAGGGCCTGGAGATTCAGGGTATCGACATAAGGATAGGTTA
>JBBILC010000027.1:0-39587 GCA_037445115.1 Coleofasciculaceae cyanobacterium bin_20 | reverse complement strand
CTGATATGGGTCAACTGCTACCGCAATGCCAACTGCTGCAAGATCAAGTGGGTCATCGCGTCTACATTTGAGATTGTCTTTGCTGGGGCGTTCAGTGCCGGGAAGTCGATGCTAATCAATGCCCTCCTCGAACAGGAGTTGTTGTATAGCGCGGAGGGACACGCAACAGGGACGGAGTGCCGGATTGCTTATGCACCAGCGGATCAGGAGCGCGTGGTGCTGACGTTTCTGAGTGAGGCGGAAATCCGGGAACAAGTGGTGGCGCTTTGCCAAAAGTTAGGGTTGACTGAAGCGACCAGTATTAACCACTCGGATAGTATCCACAGCTTGCAACAGCAATGTCAGCAAATTGTTGAACAGGAGGGGGGCAGTAGCAAGTCGGAGCGAGCGAAACAGGCCAGTGCGTTGTATCTGTTGCTGGAGGGGTTTGTTCGCAAATGATAGACTAATGGACAGTGATTTTCGTCCCTTGCAAAGTTCTTTTAGCATATGGAGTCTTCTGATGCCCCAAGTCTTAAAGGCAGTTTATCGCAATGGTGCATTCATTCTTCAAACAGACTGTGATTTGCCTGAAGGTGTTGAAGTTGAGCTTTTCGTGCAATCAGCCCATGTTGCTCTACCCCAGATCGCTGAGATGAGCACCAGACAGAATTTTCTAAAACGGCTGGTTGAGCGAATGCAAGACAACCCTATCCCTGCTAATGCGCCTCGTTTCACACGAGATATGTTGCATGAACGCCGTTGACACAAATATTCTGATTTACGTTAATGATCCCCGTGATCCAGCCAAACGGGCCATTGCAGCTTCTTTAATATCTTCGTTAACAGACGGAATTTTAGTTTGGCAGGTTGCGTGTGAGTATTTGGCAGCAAGTCATAAGCTAGAAGCATTTCGCAGGCATTCCATGCGCGGTTTTCGGATAGCTTTGTGGTGCGTTTGGTAGTGTTGGTGTCGGTGCAGACTTTGCTCACGGACTGGTGTTGAGGGGGGCAGGGTGTTGGGTGTTGGACGGGGGTGCTCAAAGTTCTGAATATCGCTGAAACCTGTTATTTGTGACCCAAAACAGGGAATTCTGTAGCTGGGACGATCGTTGTCACTCAGGTACCGTTACTCAGGTACGACAATGGTCCCGATCATAACGATAACGATAAGGATAGGTTACTGATATGGGTCAACTGCTACCGCAATGCCAACTGCTGCAAGATCAAGTGGGTCAACTGCTAGGGTTGCTGGACCAGGAACCGTCGCTGCGTACCCAGGTGGATACGACGGCGGCACAAACTTCGCTGCGTAAGGCGATCGCGGCTACGTTTGAGATTGTCTTTGCTGGGGCGTTCAGTGCCGGGAAGTCGATGCTGATCAATGCCCTGTTGGAACAGGAGTTGTTGTATAGCGCGGAGGGACACGCAACGGGGACGGAGTGCCGGATTGCCTATGCGCCTGCGGATCAGGAGCGGGTGGTGCTGACGTTTCTGAGTGAGGCGGAAATTCGGGAACAGGTGGTGGCCCTTTGCCAAAAGTTGGGCCTGACTGAAGCGGCCAGTATTAACCACTCGGATAGTATCCACAGCTTGCAACAGCAATGTCAGCAGATCGTTGAACAGGAGGGGGGCAGTAGCAAGTCGGAGCGGGCGAAACAGGCGAGTGCGTTGTATCTGTTGCTGGAAGGGTTTGTTCACAACCGCGATCGCGTTCATACGGTGCAGAATAATACGTTTCCGATGGAGCAGTTTGGCTTTGCGACGCTGCAAAAGGCGGCTGAGTATGCCCGTCGGGGCGCAAATAGTGCGGTGTTGAAACGGATTGAATATTACTGTCATCATCCGCTGCTGGAGGAAGGGAATATTATTGTTGATACGCCGGGGATTGATGCGCCCGTGAAGCGGGATGTGGAATTGACCTATCGCAAGATTGAAGATCCTGATACGTCGGCGGTGGTGTGTGTTCTGAAGCCTGCCTCGGCGGGGGAACTGACGCCTGCGGAAACGGAATTACTGGAGAATACGCGCAATAATCCGAGTGTGCGCGATCGCGTGTTTTATGTGTTTAATCGCATCGATGAGACTTGGTATAATACCCAGCTACGTCAGCGACTCGATCACTTGATTCAGGATCAGTTCCGGGATCACAGTCGGGTCTATAAAACGAGTGGATTGCTGGGATTTTATGGCAGTTTACTGCGGCAAACGGGACGGCACGATCGCTTTGGTTTGGATAGCTTGTTTGCCGAGAGTGTGAAGGGGGTTGGTGGCGCGGAGGAAACGCCCCAATTTGTCAATGAGTTTAACCGCTACTGTGCCAGTTCCAGTAAATTACCGCCCGATCGCTTCCGAATTGAGGTGAAAAGCTATGAGTCGCCGAATGAGAATTATGTGCGCATTTTGGCGGAACAGGGTAATCCGCTGATTGAACATTTGATTCAGGACAGTGGGATTGAGGGATTCCGCACGGCGATTACCCGTTACCTGACGGAGGAAAAACGGCCCCAGTTGATCGAAAATCTGGCGGATGATTTGCAACCAATCTGTATTCGTCTGAAGCGGCTTTATGTGGAGGCGTGGCAGGTGCTTGATAGCCAGCCCCAGGATATTGAGGTGATCAAGGAGCAAAAGCTGAAGCAACTCAGCCATGATCTCAAACGCCTAGGAGATGCGTTGCAGCAGGATATTGCGGCTAAGGTAAATGAGGCGGTGGCGAGTAATACTAATAAGTCATTGGAGGGGAGTTATACGGTCCTGAAATCGCAGATGATTGCGCGTCTGGATGAGTTACTCCATACGTTTGATGTGGCTACGGTGCATCAACGTGCCCAGGCGAGTCATCCCCGGAATTCGGTGGTGCCGTTGTTGGCGATTTTGGCGGAGGCGTTTTACTACCTGGCGAATGGGCTGGAGGAGGTTTTGGTTAATGCCTCTCAGGTTTTAATCCGGGAGTTCTTTAGGCAGTTGATGGACCATATTCGTCAGCAGGATTATTATCTGGAGATCTATCGAGTGCTGGGGAATGATGGGGGGATTGAAAAGAGTTTGCGCTATCTTCAAACGCAAGTGGAAGCGGCGTTGGTGAATGAGGCACGGACGGAGTGCGATCGCTATGTGCGGGAGCGGCCTGAGTTTTATACGGAGGGGACGATTTCGCTGTGGCAGTTGCGGCAAACGTTACAGCAAGCTTGTCGGGGGTACGATTACCAGAGCATGATTGAGGCGGAACCGGCGATTCGGCAATTGTTGAAGCTGGATTTTGAATATAAGGTTGGGGAAACGGTCACGCGGACGTTCCGGCAAACGATTAACCAAACGCTGAATGTGCATTTGTTGCAGCGATCGGTGGAGCAGGCGGATTTGATTATCCAACAGTATGATCAGGCGCGGATGTATTTGGCGCAAACGCTGGATAAGGAGGCGGCGGAAAAGATTCGTCGAAATCAGGTGGAACAGGCAGCGGTGAAGCAAAAGATTGATGCCTATAATGCGGCGATCGCGGGGCTTAATGAATGCTTGTCGGCGATGGTGCTCGATCGCAAGAAGTTGCCCCTGATTACGGAGTCAGATCTGGCGGTGATCCCCCCCATGCCGGAGGAGGGGGTGTCGGAGTTGTCTACGGTGAATGAGGGGGACGTTGTTGAGGAGGAATTAGCCGCGATCGAGGTTTAGGTGTGTACCGTAAACGCTAACCATTTGTGGGGTAGGCATCTTGCCTGCCCCCGATAGGTCAATAAATCCAGTGATATCGATAAAATTGAGAAAGTTGCTTATTTTTGTGGATCTGATGATTCGTCAAGAGCTAGAAGCTGAATTGTTCAATCTGTCCCTTTCGGATAAGGCGGCGATCGTGCAAAATTTGACTAAGACGCTGAGCGTTAGTGGCAAAGGGATTACCAAAACGCCTGGGGTTTGTGGCGGGGAGGCTTGTATTGCCGGTACTCGCATTGCGGTGTGGTTGCTGGTCGAGGCTCGCCAGCTTGGCATCAGTGAGGCGCAACTGTTGCAGGACTATCCGCAGATTACGGCGGCTGATCTAGTTAATGCTTGGGCCTATGCAGATGCCTACCCTGAAGAACTTGGGACAGTTATTCGTGCCAATAATAGCGAAGTGATTTGACTCAGAAATGACATTTTTTATATATTTCATCATTTTTACAAAAAGTTCCAAAGGGCTGATAGCTATGCAGTCTTCTTCAGAGGACTTTTGCTATTAGCCCGCAATTTATTCGCGGGTGGGGCATCGACATGTGTCTTGAGATGTGTGCAATCTTCAGCTAAACTATTAATAGTATGGAGGATAGCATCATGGAAGAACACAACTTCTTGTCAAGATTCAATGACGATGATGTTTTATCGTTTAAGCCCAAGTCATCTACCTTAAAGTCAGCAATGTGTAGATTGGGTGAATTGAGAAATGCGCTAAAATTTTTTTTTATTAATAACGAAAAGCTTCAAAGCCTTCTATATAATGACCTAAAGAATCAAGGCCCAGAAACTTTTTCATCCTATCATGATGGGCAAAACAATAGACGACAAAACTGGTTTGAAGAAGGCGTAGATTGTGAACTATTATGTCTTGGCTCTCCCCAGTGGAAGTCTGGCAAGATTAGGATTCGCGTCAGCGTGGAATTTTGTCCTGACGAGCCAGAGATTGATGTTGATTTGGACGGCAGTAATGCTCAGGATAAACCTGTGCTAGAATTCCCGCTAGATGATGTACGCAAATCGATTTCTGAGACTTTGTAGAGAAGTCAAAAAATATTGCAATATCGCTCAACAATTAAAGGATAAATATGACAAAATTTACTAGAATTGATCCTGAAGAGTATCAGGGTACAGTGCTGTCATTATCACCTGTGCTGTTGAAACTGGAAGATCTCCAGCATCTTATCCAGCAACTTCTGAGATCTCAAGGTTTAAATTTAATCAACAAAGATCTCGCCAATCAGCAGAAAGGACAACTTAATCAAAGCGCAAGCTACGCTCTTTTTGGAGATCAAGGAGTTGATTGTGAAATTCTCAAGCCAGGAGACTCGGGCTGGAAGAAAGGTAAGCTAAGGGTTAAGGTTTATCTTGAATTTGAACCAGATGAGCCAGAAGTCGATGAAACCATTCCTACTTCAGAGAATCCTCAAGACGCGGAGATTGAGTTTCCGCTAGATGAGGTACGCAAAGCGATCGCTGATTTATCATAGTCACAAAACAAGTTTTGGAGGTTTCCGGAGTCAAAATTATGAAAAAAGAATACCGAGAATTAAAACCTGATGAAGTGATATCGGTTTCAATGAGCGAGTTTTTTAATGGGCTGAAAACTTTCACGGCTAAGGAATCAGTCTCTGCCCTACACAATGCTCTACTGGAGAAGGGCCTAGGTGAATATTCTAGTTGGTGGTCTTCTAAGGGGATTGTTTGTAAGGTCCTAACTCCCGGTAAAAATTGGCAAGAGGGAAAAGTCAAACTCAGTCTGGTCTTCTGCTCGGACGAAGTTGAGCCTGATACTCCAACGGCTGAATCTGAAACCAGTGGAGAGGCTATCAAATATCCCCTGGATGAAATTCGGCGTTCCCTAAATACCAGCGACGAAACCCCCTAATGCCCAAAACTCCACGCATCCCCATCCCCCCCGCGATTCGACAATACATCCTCGATCGCGACCACCACCAATGTCGCCACTGCGGTTCCCAAACCCACCTCGAAATCGATCACATCATCCCCCTCGCCCAAGGCGGCACCAACGACCTCAGCAACCTGCAAACCCTTTGCCGCCCCTGCAACGCCAAAAAGAAACACAGCTTCGACCTGCGATCGCGCCGACACTTTACCTAAGTATCCGTTATTCCCTAACCCTCGACGTATGAGCACGTAATCTCATTCCGCCAGAATCCTTTCATAGTGCGATAACTCTTCGCGTAGGATACGGCGGAGATCACTTTCGGTGAGGGTTTGGGCTGGGGGTTCTTGAAGATAACTTTTCAGCGCAGCATTGATTAACGTTTGGTACCCTAGACCAGCCGCTTCAGCCCGTTCCCGAAAGCTAGCTAAAATCTCATTGTCTAAATAGAGCGTAATGCGGGTTTTCCCCTGAGATGAAATGACCGCACCTCGCTTACCTTTAGAAAAATCATATTCCTTCCTCATAGCTTTGGGCCTCCCGGCGAGTCGCACGACGAGCAGAGATCAAACGAACCTCCTCACCCCGCATTGTATAAACCACCACTAATAGTAGTCCTGAGTTGGAGATCCCCACCGCAATAAAACGATCTTCATTGCTTGAGTCGGGATCAATATCGTGAATGCCCAATGGGTCAAAAAAGACAGATTCAGCATCAGCAAATAAAACACCATGCTTTTTCCAGTTGCTCTGCGCTTTTTTGGGATCGTATTCAAAGGACATACATATATTGTATGCATAAAAAAAGATGCAGTCAATTGGAACCCGAAGAATACCGAGGCAAAATGCCTACCCCCGTCCGAGTGCTGTTGAGTGCAGAAGCAGAGCGGACTTTGCGAGAACTGCGAGTAGCCCAGAGAGTGTACCGAATCGATCGCCGCCAACTCACCGGATTCGCGATCGCTTAAGTAGAATGGTGGTACTGATGATACCTAGATCGGGAAAACCAGCGAAGACCCTAACCAAGGAGCCTGAATCATGCAAATCACGATCGACATTCCCGATGAATATATCCAACGTCTAGAACCTAACCTTGAAAACCTCCCGCACCGTATCCTGGAGACGATTGTTGTTGAAGCTTATCAGGCTAAGCGCTTAACCAGTGCCGAAGTTGGGAAAATTCTCAACCTCAGCCGTTTTGAAGTCGATGCCTTTCTTAAACAGCATCAAGCTTACCTACCTTACACGATCGCAGATTTTAATCAAGATCTACAGACACTCCAGCAAATCCACCAAGAATAGCGATAGAACAATGCTGGTTGTGTCGGATACTTCACCCATTCTCTACTTGCTGCTTATTGATCAGCTTGATCTCTTACCACGTCTTTACCAAGGTATCATTATTCCAGACGTTGTTAAAGACGAAATGCAAACGCTTGGTGCTCCTCTAAAACTACAAAACTGGATTACCAATCCTCCTGCTTGGCTGGACATCTATTCCATGCCTAATGGCGATTATTCTTCTGTCGCAAGACTTGATCGAGGCGAACAATCAGCTATTCTTCTGGCTCAGTTCCTCAAGGCTGATTTACTGATTTTAGATGATCTAGATGCTCGCCAAACGGCGCAAAGGTTAGGCATTAAAATAACCGGCATCTTAGGTATTCTAGGCGAGTCTGCAATACGAGGCTGGCTCAATTTTCCAGAAGTCCTGAATCAGCTTTTGCAGGAAACTAATTTTCGTGCCTCTCCCCAACTGATCCAAGATCTACTTAATCGCTTTTCCTAAAATTTTTAGTGCATTCTAAACCTAACTCTTGCTTCAGACTTGCCAAAGCAATCTCTCCGGACTCCCGTAACGCAACATCCGCATCAAAACCATCAATCTCATCTTCCAGCGCCGCGATCGTTACCTCCAAATCAACCTTGTACTTAAACTGTAAATACTGTACAAAGTGATATAACTCATCTAAAGCTGCACGTGGCAGCGGCGGTACTGCCAGAGTAACTGGCTCGGTTAGGGGTAAGGTTGTCATAAGTCATCCAGACAAATAGCAAAACATCAAGCTACCCTTCATTTTAACGAAGATTATAAGTATACCTAAATACCTAGTACACCTATATGCTATTGCCATTGCCTTCTACCACCCCGATCGCCGCCAACTCACCGGCTTCGCGATCGCCTAAGTTCAGTATCACTCAAGATCTAAGATTACACAGGGTGCAAGTCAAGCAATCTGCATAACTTTAGGCATCCCGGTCAGTGGCACTACGATCGCGACGCTAGCAGGTCTTGGACAAGGGTAATAAGATCGTAAACGGCATCCTGGGTAATGGGTTTGGTTTTGAAGCCATGCGCGATCGCGTTGCGAAATGCAAGGAAGTTCATAAGTTGTTGGTACTGCGATCGTGAAATTACGCCTTCTGTAGTGAGTTGCTTGATCAAATACAGTGGCTCAAAGCTAGATAAACTCATGTCCTCATTGACTGCCAGTAATCTTAGCATTGCCTCCGCCAAGGACCAAACGTACAACAAAGTCGCTTCTGGATGTTGAGTCGCCAGTAGTTTTGATTGCTGTAAACCGGCTTTGATCTCAGCATCATTCAGGGGATCTCCTGCTTGTGAGGGATAGACCTCATCTTCTAAATTGGTAACGACTAGTTCTAATCGCCAACCCACCTGTTGTTCGATGCTTTGGGCTAGTTTTTGTAAATATTGACTGGCTGCTGTACTCAGGGAGGCACGAGATTTAACTTCGACAACAGCAGAGTCTTCACCGCGACGCACGATCATGTTGGGGCGATAATTCCGTAGAAAATCAGGAACATCGTCAGGACCCGGATGCAAAATCACGTCATATCCTTGATCGCGATATTGTTCTGCAACTTTCAGCAATTTTTCTCTTTCTAAAGTCGCATTCGAGATCACCATTAGGTCAGCACCTCTTGATCAGGAGCATCCATGACAACGATGTACAGGAATTCATTTTCTCGTGCAAAGCCTGTCGCTAGGGTTGGTGTCATCTTCTCAATTCTAAAACTAACGGACAAATTTCTTTTTCTCACGAGAACATCGCTAACTTGATTATCATCAACATAGACTAATCCAATCATAGCATCCTGGATTGGCTTGACAATATTATCGACATCTACGGCAATGACCTTATAGAAGTAAGTGATCTGGAGCATGATCCAGCCCGTGGCAATTGCTTGCGTTGCTGGCCAGGATTCCTCAGCCGCTTGTCTCACCGTAGCCTTCCAATCACTAAGGCGCTGCCGTCGGCGCGTTTGTTGAGAGACAGGTGGACCGTCTACGATAAACTCTAGTTTTTTCAAGCGTTTTTATCTCATTTTCACCCTACAAGCGTGCGTCAATATCCTTCCAGCAGTTAGAAGGAATACCCCCCCATCGGCCCAAACAAGATGGGTAAGCGATCTGAATCTATGTACGGACTAGCGATCGCTCACCCCCACTATTCAAACCCTAACCCCTAGGCACCGCCGCGCAGCTTATCGAGGACCGTGCGATCTTCCAGCGTGGAGGTATCCCCCAGGGCCGTTTCACCCGCCGCCATCGATCGCAGCAATCGGCGCATGATTTTGCCCGATCGCGTCTTGGGTAACGCCTCGGTAAATTGGATCGCCGCCGGACGCGCAATCACGCCAATTTCCTGGACCACGTGTTGTTTTAGCTCCTTAACCAACGCCTCACTGGGGTCATAGCTGTTTTCCAGCGTCACAAAGGCGACAATTTCTTCCCCCTTGATCTCACTGGGTTTCCCGACTACTGCCGCTTCCGCCACCGCCGGGTGCGACACCAACGCCGACTCAATTTCCATCGTGCCCAAGCGGTGCCCCGCCACACTGATCACATCATCGACGCGGCCCATCACCCAGAAATAGCCATCCGCATCCCGGCGGGCACCATCCCCGGTGAAATAGGTGTACTGCGCCTCCTTCGGCGGAATCGGGTTCCAATAGGTGCTGATAAAGCGATCGGGGTTGCCGTAGACCGTGCGGATCATGCTGGGCCAGGGTGAGGTGATCACCAGGTAGCCGCCCGCATTGGTTTCCACCGGATTGCCGTCCAGATCGACCACATCGGCCACAATGCCAGGGAACGGTAGCGTCGCCGAACCCGGTTTCGTGGGAATCGCCCCCGCCAGCGGTGTAATCATGATGCCGCCGGTTTCCGTTTGCCACCAGGTATCCACGATCGGGCAGCGTTCGCCGCCAATCACCCGGTAGTACCACATCCAGGCCGAGGGGTTAATCGGTTCCCCCACACTGCCCAGCAACCGCAGGGACGACAGATCCCGTGCCTTGGGGAGGTCTTCCCCCATCTTGATGAACATCCGAATCGCCGTCGGGGCCGTGTAGAACACCGTCACCCCATATTTCTGAATCACATCCCAGAAACAGCCCGGATTCGACGATCGCGGTGCCCCCTCATACATGAGCATCGTCGCCCCATTGGACAGCGGCCCATAGACGATATAGCTGTGGCCCGTGATCCAGCCAATATCGGCAGTACACCAGAAAATATCATCCGGTTGTAGGTCAAACACCCATTTCGTCGTCAGGTGGGTATAGAGGTTATAGCCGCCCGTCGTGTGGACCACGCCCTTGGGTTTGCCCGTTGTGCCGGAGGTGTAGAGGATAAAGAGCGTGTCTTCACTGTCCATCGGTTCCGCCGGACACTCACTCGCTGCCCCCGCCTTAAGTTCATGCCACCACAGGTCACGCTCCGGCACCATATTAATAGCCTGCCCCGTGCGTTGCACCACCAGCACATGCTGCACACTGGGGACCTCATGCTCTGTGAGGGCGCGATCGACCTGATCCTTGAGCGGGTTAATCACATCCTTGCGCCAACTGCCATCCGCTGTAACGACCAACTTGGCCTGGGCATCCTGGAGCCGTCCCGCCAATGCCTCCGCACTGAAGCCCCCAAAGACCACCGTATGGGGTGCGCCAATGCGGGCACAGGCCAACATCGCGATCGCCGCCTCCGGCAACATCGGCATATAAATCCCCACGCGATCGCCCTTCTGGACCCCCAATTGCTTAAACACATTCGCCATCTTGCCCACTTCCCGGTGCAGATCGGCATAGGTCAAGGTGCGCGAATCCCCCGGTTCCCCCTCCCAGATCAGGGCGGCTTGGTTACCTTTCCCCGCCTCCAGGTGGCGATCGAGGCAGTTATAGGACACATTCAATTGGCCATTCACAAACCACTTCGCAAAGGGCGGTTGCCAATCCAGCACCTTATCCCACGGCTTAAACCAGTGCAATTCCTGCTGCGCCAGCCGTCCCCAGAACCCCTCCGGATCAGTTTTAGCTTCCTCATACAGTTGCTTATATTCCTCAAGGCTCTTGATATGGGCACGTTGGGAAAATTCCGGCGGCGGTGGGAAGATGCGGGCTTCCTGAAGCGTAGATTCGATCGTTGCCATAGGAGTAACCTCGAATGCGATAGGAGATAGGAGACAGGAGATAATTTTTGTAGGGGCAGGTTTTGCGAGAAAGTCGGTGGGAAACACGTCATTCCGGTGAACCTGCCCTCCGGAATTTGGGTATAGGAACGGATTTTGTAGGGGCAGGTTTTACGAGAACGCTGGTGGGAAAACCATTATTCAGATGAACCTGCCCTCCGGGGTTTAGGTGTGGGAACGGATTTTGTAGGGGCAGGTTTTACGAGAATGTTTGTGGGAAACACGTTATCCCGGTGAACCTGCCCTCCGGGATTCAGGTTTTACGAGAATCCTGACGGGAAAACCGTGATTCCGGTGAACCTGCCCTCCGGGATTCAGATAGGTCGATCGCAATCGATCAACACCAAGACACCAAGACACCAAGAACTCACAACTCAATCACCGCTTCCACCAAATCCGGCTTACGGCTGAGTTTAAAACCGATTTTTTCGCAGACCCGTTGCATCGGTTTGTTTTCCGCCAGAATTTCGGCATTGATACGACTGAGTCCTTCGGCACGGCCAATTTGCACCAGTTGCCGCAGCATTTCGGTACCCAGGCCCTTGCCCTGGTAGATATCGCTGACGAGCATGGCGAATTCACCTTCGTTGATGCCGTGGAGTTTGCTCAGACGACCGGCGGCGAGGATTTCGTGTTGGCCAGTGTCGGGATTTTTGTAGTCGGCAACCAGGGCCATTTCGCGATCGTAGTCAATGAAGCAAATCCGGGTCAGGCGCTCATGGGCAACGCGGTGGCTCAGGGTCATCAGGTGGAAATAGCGGAAATAAACGCTTTGCTCCGACAGGGTTTGGTGGAATTGGGCGATCAACGGTTCGTCTTCGGGCCGAATCGGGCGGATCGTGACCGGGGTGCCGTCCTCCATTGTCCACTGGGTGATGTACTGTACCGGATAGGGCCGGATCGCCAGTTTGGGTAGGTCGGCTTCGCTCAGGTCGGGCGGTTGCAGGACAATGCGGGCATCCAGGGCCAGGAGGGGGGGGGTTGTGTGGATGGCGCTGGCGCGGCCCTTGTGCTTCTTCTTGCTGCGCTTTTGGGCCGTGTGGTTTTGATGGTGTAGGTGCCAATCGGGTTGGATCAGCAGCGGGTTGATATCAATTTCCTTGATCCAGCGTTGTTCCACCACCAGTTGACTGAACCGCACCAGCAGGTTTTCCAGGGCGGTGAAATCCACCGGAGGACGGCCCCGAATCCCCTTGAGGGCCTGGTAGATCTTGGTGCGTTCGATCATGCGACGGGCCAGGGTCGTATTCAAAGGCGGCAGGGCGATCGCGCGATCGCTGAACACATCAATCAATTGCCCGCCCGGACCAAACAACAGGATCGGGCCAAACTGCGGATCAATGCTACTGCCGAGGATTAACTCGTAGCCCTCATCCCGGATGATCATCGGTTGCACCGTCACCCCCAGGAAGTCGTCCATTGAGACATTGCCGTGCTCTTCCGCTTCCTCCTGGAGGTTTTCGATAATTGTCTGGTAGGCTTGCCGAACGGCATTCGCGGTACTCAGGTTGAGTTGAACGCCCCCGACATCGGTCTTGTGGGTAATCGTTTCCGAGTAGAGTTTCAGCACCACGGGATAGCCAATGTTCTCCGCGATCGCCACGGCCTCATCTTCACTCCGGGCGATTTCCGTCGCCACCACAGGAATGCCATAGGCCGCCAGGAGTTGCTTCGACTCGGCTTCCGTGAGCAGGGTTCGGTTTTGCTGCCGCGCCTGCTGGATTAACCGCTCGGCCACGGCGCGATCGGGTCCGCCTTCCTCCCAATCGGGAGACAGCACTGGGGTTTCATAAATGCCGCGCAAGCTGTAACTGTACTGCCACATCAGGTTGAACAGGCGGGCGGCAGAGTCGGGATAGCGATAGGTGGGGATTTGGTGGCGATTGAGGATGTTTTCGCCTGCGGTGACTTCCGTGCCGCCCATCCAACTGGTTAGGATCGGTTTGTGGCGGAGGGGGGTTTCTTGCAACTTATCGACGGTGAGTTTTAACTGCTCCGCCGTGCGGGTGGGATCGGTCATCCCCTGGGGCGTCAGGATCACGAGCAGGCCATCGCTATTGGGGTCCGCGATCGCGATCTCGATCGCCTGGGTATAGCGTTCCGGTGTGGCATCCCCCAGGATATCGATCGGGTTGCCGCAACTCCAGTGCAGCGGTAGCACTTCGTTAAGTTTGACCAGGGTATCCCCCTCCAGTTCCGCCAGATATCCACCCGTGGCAATCAGGGCATCCGTCGCCAGCACCCCCGGTCCCCCGGCATTGGTGATAATCGTCAGGTGGGGACCCGGTGCGCGATAACTGCGTTTGGCCAGCACTTCCGCCATATTGAACAGTTCCGAAATCCGCGTTACCCGCAACACGCCACAGCGTCGAAAGGCAGCTTCCAGCACGGCATCACTCCCAGCCAAGGCTCCCGTGTGGGAGGTGGCGGCTTTGGCAGCGGCTTCGGTACGTCCGGCTTTGATCAAAATAATCGGTTTCGTCAGGGCGACTTCCCGTGCGGCGGAGAGGAACGATCGCGCATCGCCGATCGACTCCATGTAAATCACAATACTGTGAGTATGGGGATCATCCCCCAGATAATAGATCAGGTCGCCCCAACCAATATCCAGCATCGACCCGATCGAAATAAAGGCACTAAAGCCCACATTTTCCGGAAAACTCCAGTCCAGCACAGCCGTACACAGGGCACCACTCTGGCTAATAAAGCCCACATTACCGGGACGGGCCATCGTACTGGCAAAGGTCGCGTTCAGCCCCCGGCGCGGATTCATTAAACCCAAGCAATTAGGACCGAGTAAGCGCAATTGACTCGATCGCAAATGTTCAACAATTTGCTGTTCCAGGGCAATCCCCCGTTCCCCCGCTTCCCGGAAGCCCGCTGAGATCACAATGGCACTTTTGACACCGACTTCCACACATTCACGGATAATATCGGGAATCGTTGGGGCCGGGGTCGCGATCACCGCCAGATCAATCGGTTCCGGGATCGCACGTAAATTCGGATACGCTTTAATCCCTAAAATGTTATTTCGCTTCGGGTTCACGGGGAAAATCGTGCCCCCAAAGGGATTACTAATCAGGTTCCAAATCAGGGTCCGGCCCACACTCCCAGGGCGATCGGTCGCTCCTACCACCGCCACAGTTTCAGGCGCAAACAGCGATCGCAAGGGCTGATGTTCCGATCGCAAAATGTCATAGGCCGGATCGGTCGTGGGTTTCAGCGGTTTCAGCATAGGATAAACCCTCGCACTATGGAAAGTGTTGAGTTGTGAGTGTTGAGTCAATTCAAAATTCAAAACTCAAAATTCAAAACTCCAAACCTTGGGTAGTCCTGGGTGCGATCGCGAAGTTGGATGAAGTACGATCGCTGATCCCATCATCCGGCGAAAGCAAGGCAGTCGTCACCGATCGATAAAAAACAACGCAAAAATCAAAAAAGTGCAATATAGGGGAGTCTAATTATCTATGCAATCATTGTTTAGGCATAGACTCATTGTGGGATGGGCCTCTGGCCTGTCAAACTCATTGTGGGATGGGCCTCTGGCCTGTCAAACTCATTGTGGGATGGGCCTCTGACCTGTCAAACTCATTGTGGGATGGGCCTCTGACCTGTCAGACTCATTGTGGGATGGGCCTCTGGCCTGTCAGACTCATTGTGGGATGGGCCTCTGGCCTGTCAGGTACTGCGGCAGGCGAGACGCCTACCCCACAACTCTACAGGCTTTGATCCACGGACTAGAACTCCTAACTTCCCATTGCGGGAAAAAAAAGGCCCAGGTAGAGATCCACGATCGCTTTGCCCCAGACAAGGGCAATCAGGCCGCCCAAGGCCAAAAAGGGACCAAAGGGGATTGGCTGGCGACGTTGCACCCAACCCAGGGCGATCGCCGTGCTCCCGAACAGTGCTCCCAGCGCACAGGCCAGAAAGGTAGCCAGTAATAGATATTTCCATCCTAACCAGGCACCGAGCATTGCCGCTAATTTGGCATCCCCTCCGCCCATCACGGACTGTTGAAAAACGATCGACCCCAGGTTAGTGATCGTGTCAAACAGCCAAATGCCCATCACCATGCCGATAATTCCCCCCACCACTGGTTGGATGACTGGGGCAATGGCGATCGCCGTATCTGCGGTTTGGGCACCCAGAATCCCCTGAAACCCTAAGCCCACTAGTAGTCCCGACTGGGTAAGGGCATTGGGGAGGGTCATGGTATCCAGATCAATCAAACTCAGCGCAATTAACCAACTGGCGAAGGCCCACGCTGCCACCGTTTGCCAGGTGTGGCCAAACTGCCAGAACAAAACCAGAAAGATCAAACCCGTGGCGGCTTCCACCAAGGGATAGCGGGCAGCGATCGGAGAACGGCAGTAGCGACACCGCCCCCGTAACCACAGCCAACCCAGTACGGGAACATTATCGATCGTACTCAGTCGATGCAAACAGTGGGGACACCGTGACGGCGGCCAAAGGAGCGACAGGCCCGCCGGTAGGCGATAAATCACCACATTCAAAAAACTGCCGATCGCGGTCCCCATCGCCAACACCGCGACGATGTAAATGACTGTGACCACAAGATCCAGCAGAGAAACCAGCATGAACCAGACCAGTTTAGGGGGTTGGATTAGTACAGATCCGACTCAATCTGTTCAAAGGGGACAAACACCTCCTGCGGTAACAGGGCGGGCTTTCCTCGGAACATCACCTTCCCCCGATAGCTGTAGCGATCGACGACGACACCGCTGGGCCGATAGGGATAATCCGGTCGCGATTCAAAATAGGCCCGATAGATGTGCTTAGCAGCCCTTAAGAGTGAGGGATCGATTGCCGCTCGATATTCCACATGCAGTTCTTCCCCCCGTACAGTTTCCTTTGGTGCAGTGTATACCACAGCCCCCCCTTTTTTTTAGCCCGACTTTAGCCTATCTGGTCAAGGACAGCAAGGGGACTCGGCCTAGGGAAGATCCGGACAAGGCGTATCAATTTTTTGGGGAGGGGCGACTCAATCCCACAGTTTTCAGTCATATGCCTGATTTTACCGACAATGGGAAAGTTATTGTGGGCAAAACTGAAGCACAGCACCATGACGACCCTCCTATCTGTGGATTCCTTTGAACAGCAACTCGATGCCTCACCCCTAACCCGATCGATGTGGCTGTTGTGGCTCTTGGCGGCTGGCTTTATTGCCCTTGATGGGTTTGATTTTTTTATTATTGGTTTGGCCCTGCCCTTCCTCCAGCAGACCTATCACCTCACCCCCGTCGCCGTGGGTGCGATCGCCAGCGCCGCGATCGTCGGTGCCCTGATCGGTTCCCTCATCCTTGGCCCCCTGACCGACCACATTGGGCGGCAGCGGATGCTTGTCTTGGATATTGCCCTGTTCCTCATTGCCAGCGTGGGGACGGTCATTGCCTGGGATATGCCCTCGTTAATCGGTTTTCGCTTTCTGCTAGGGGTGGCGATCGGGGCCGACTACCCCATCAGCGTCGCCTATATTACTGAGAATGTGCCCGCCCGACTGCGGGGCCGGATGGTCATTGGGGCCTTTACCTTTCAGGCAATTGGTGCCCTCTTGGGGGCATTAACGGCGATCACCCTCATCGGGTTATGGCCCCGACTGGCTCCGGCGGGAGCCGCTGTGATGCCCGATCTCTGGCGGTGGATGCTGGGGGTGGGGATTATCCCGGTGCTTCTGGTTGCCCTCCTCCGCTGGCGGTTTTCCCTCGAAAGCCCGCGCTATTACCTGGCACGTGGTGAGTATGAAGCGGCGTCGATCGCGGCCACCCAACTGCTCGGCCATGCGATCGCGATCACCCCGACCACCGATCCGCCTGAACGCGAACCCCAACTACCCTATGCGGCCCTGTTCTCAGCCCCCTATCGCCGCCACACCCTGCTGGCCTCCCTGCCCTGGTTTTTACAGGATATTGCCACCTACGGCATGGGGATTTTTACCCCCACCTTGATCGCAGTGCTGGCCTTTGCCCACCAAGTAGACTTGCCAAGGCGCACGATCGCCGCTGCAACCGGGGCTGCCATTGTCGATCTCTTCCTGATTGCAGGCTTTTTGCTGGCGGTGGTTTTGATCGATCGCGTCGGGCGGATGCTCCTGCAAATAATGGGGTTTATCGGCATGACGATCGGCCTAGTCCTATTGGCCCTTGCGGGGGACCCCACCTTAAATCCTGACCCCAACCTGGGGTTGGTGTTGGTAGGGTTTCTGATCTTCAACCTCTGTATGAACTGTGGTCCCAATGCCACCACCTTTTTGCTATCCGGTGAAGTGTTCCCTACCACGATCCGCGCCAGTGGGGCCGGGTTGGCCGCTGCGATCGCCAAAGCCGGGGCGGTGCTGGGGGCCTTTGCCCTTCCCTGGTTACAGCACCAATGGGGGGTAACCAACCTGTTGTTATGGCTGGCCGGTTGCTGCCTCTTGGCCGCCGGGGTAACCTACGGGTTCCGCCTAGAAACCAAAGGGCGATCCCTCACCGCGATCGCTCAGGACGACCCTGACGGATTTTAAGCCCCTCTCCCTGGGGAGAGGGGTTGGGGTGAGGGAGATTTAATTAGGCGCGATCGGTTTACAAAGCTTGCAGCAAAGCATCCCCCATCGCCCGACAGCCAATAGCCGGTGTCCCTGGTGCAGCCAAATCCGCCGTGCGCAGCCCTTGATCCAACACCGTTAACACCGCCTGTTCAATGCGTTGGGCCGCTTGGGGTTGATTCAGGCCATAGCGCAACATCATGGCCGCACTGAGTACCTGGGCCAGGGGGTTCGCCTTATCTTGACCAGCAATATCTGGTGCTGAGCCATGCACTGGCTCAAACAAACCCGGTCCCGATGCCCCCAAACTGGCCGAGGGCAACATCCCAATGCTCCCCGTGAGCATCGCTGCTGCATCGGAGAGAATGTCGCCGAACAGGTTGCCTGTGACGATCGTGTCAAATTGCTTGGGCCAACGCACCAGTTGCATCGCGGCATTGTCCACATACAAATGAGTCAATTCCACATCGGGGTATTCGCTCGCCAGGGCCGTGATGCGATCGCGCCAGAGTTGCGACACCTCCAGCACATTGGCCTTATCGACGGAACAGAGCTTCCCACGTCGCTTGCGGGCGGTTTCAAATGCTACCCGACCGATGCGATCGATCTCCGACTCGGTGTAGGCCATTGTATTAACGCCCCGTTTCTCACCCGTTTCCGTCGCAAAAATCCCCTTGGGTTGGCCGAAATAAATCCCCCCGGTGAGTTCGCGCACCACCATAATATCGACCCCCGCGACCACCTCTGGCTTCAGGGAAGACGCATCCATCAACTGGGGCAGAATCGTCGCCGGACGCAGGTTCGCAAAGAGTTCCATGCCCGCTCGCAGGGCCAGTAATCCCGTTTCCGGACGTTGGTGGCGGGGCAAGGTATCCCACTTATAGCCCCCGATCGCCGCGAGCAAGACCGCATCACTCTGACGGCACTGTGCTAACGTCGCAGCAGGCAGCGGTTCCCCCGTAGCCTCGATCGCTGCGCCGCCGACGAGGGCTTCCTGAAAGTCAAACTGTAGCCCCTCCTGTCCCGCCACACGCTGGAGGACCGCCACAGCGACCGCCATAATTTCTGGACCAATACCGTCTCCGGATAACAGGGTGATGCGATAGGACTGGCTCATAGGGCTGGTTAGGAAGGTAGGGAAGAATCGCAGCAAACTAACAATCTGTCAGCTTAGCTCATTTTGGCGATCAGACTCGTGGGTAAAATAGAACTCATTAGGACTGGTGATCTGTCAAACTTAATTTGGGTAAGTAAGTCCAATGCTGAGCGACCTAACCCGGTCAGTGTGTTGGGTTTCGCACGTTCAACACTAACCGAAAAAAACATCCGGTTAAGTATGACCGTCTACCCCGTGTAAAAATATCCGGATTGTCAGACGGTGTGGGTAACTAGGCTGTCAACTCGGTCGCCAATTGATCCGGTGGGAACCCCATCGTATCTGAGACTAAAGACATTGGGTAAGCTAAGCTAGATAGCACTAAACGGCATTCGCAGAAATGCACGAACTGCATGCAGGGACACCTTAACGAGATCGACATCCGCAGCATCCTGCAACTCATTGAATTGGGGCAGCGGACAGGTGAGTTGTATGTTGAGACGATCGCGCCGCCATCCTGGGGTGCTGGGGGTGAGATCCCAACGAACCTAGCCGCTTTCCGGGGCCAAGTACAGCGATCGTGGTTTGTTTTTTTCAACAACGGCCAAGCGGTCTACGCAACCCACCCGGAGGAAATGCTGACGCGCCTGCAAGACTACCTGCGGGCCTACCATATCACCCAAGTCCCTAGCGATCTCAAGGTACCGGCGGGTGCCCCCAACCATGTCCCAGAGTATGACTACCTGTGGGCCTTGCTTGAACGTCGGATTCTCACGCCTGAACAAGCCCGGAAAATTGTCCGAAGCCTTGTGCGGGAAACGCTCTTTGACCTGCTCAGCCTCCATTACGGCAGCTTTGTGTTTGAGTTGGGGGCACCCCTTTCGCCCCAGTTGACGACTTTGGATGTCAGTTCCCTGGTACGGGAAACCATGACCCAGGTGCAGGAGTGGAAGCAGTTCTATCCCCACATCCAATCGCCCACCCAATGCCCGACCACCCCGGACGGCCAACCCCTGAGTGAAGTCCTGCCGGAAAACCTCTACAGCACCCTGGGGCAATGGATGGATGGCCAGACCTCAATTCGCCAGATAGCCCGCTACCTCAATCGTGACATTCTGGCCGTCGCCCGTGCCATCTACCCCTATGTGTTGCAAGGGTCGCTCCAACTGGCGTATCCCACCCCCGCCCCGATGAGGGGGGAACCCTCTGCCTTGGCCTTGCCCACACCCGATAAGGTGCCCCGGATTCTCTATATCGATGATGGGGTTGCGGTTGGCAAAGCGGTTGAACAAATTCTCAGCAAACGGGGCTATGAGGCCACGGCCATTACGAGTCCTCTGCGTGCCCTCAGTCTGGCCTTTCAACTCCGTCCCGATCTGATCCTCTGCGATATCGCCATGCCCGAACTGGATGGTTATGAACTGTGCACAATGCTCCGCAGTTCGACGGCGTTTAAGCATATCCCGATCGTCATGCTCACGGGGAAAGAGGGGCTGATCGATCGCATCAAAGCCCGCATGGCTGGCGCAACAAACTATCTCAGCAAACCCTTCAGTGAGGCGGAATTACTGACCCTGGTGGAAGAATATGTGGGGCCTGGGAATCCGGAACGTCTGGAAGCCGACGACCTCTTAGCCGAAACGATCAAGGAAGAACTAGGCATTGAATAAATTTGATTCTGCCCTAATCATGCACCGACCCATCGGGTAAAATCGCCCCTTGCAGTCTGGCCCCGGTGAGTTTCACCATCAACCGCCCTGACACCCCCATCTTGGCCCCAGTGAAATCCGCCCCTCGGAGGTCGGCCCCGCTGAGGTCAGCCCCGATCAGATTGGCCTCTTGCAGGTTGGCATGGCTCAGATCGGCCTCCAACAGGTTCGCCCGGAAGAGGTTAGCCTGGGACAAGTTGGCTCCACTCAGGTTAATCCGATGGAGAAAGGCATCACTGAGGTTGGCTCGACTGAGGTTGGCATGGCTGAGGTTACGCCCCTCCAGGTACTTCTCGCGCCAGTCTACCCCCTGGAGATCAGCCCCGCTCAGATCAGGCGTTTGGGGGCGCGATCGCGGGCGCGGGTGGGTAGCGGTGGGGTCTGGGGTGGGGGTGTAGGGTGGACGTTGATAAGTCTGGTAGCCGTGGCCAGGATAGGGTTGAGCGGGTGAGGTCTGGCGGGAATGGTCCGTAGCATTCGCATGGGGGCGGCGCGGCGGCGGGGGCGATTGGCGGCCCTCATCGCCCAGGGGAGACGATCGATACTCGTAGCCTGATGTTCCATACTGCCCTACCCCCGGCGCGTCTGCCCCATTCGTGGCGGTCCTGTGGGTGGACGCGCCTGACGCGGGAGTCCCATTATTGGCAGTCCCATTACTGGCAGTCCCATTACTGGCAGTCCCATTGTTGGCAGTCCCATTATTGGCAGTCCCGTTACTGGCGGAATTCGCCCGTCCGTTGGCGGCAGGTGCGCCGGGGGGGGGAGTCTGTTGGGAAGCCTGAGGGGAGCCAGAGGCAGCGCCAGAGGGGTTAGGGGCGGCATGGGGCCGGTGCGGTTGCTGCCAAGTGGTTTGGCGGTAGCTGTTGTAATAGTTGCCCGTATAGGCCGAGTGGTATTGCTTGCGGGGTTGGGCCGAGGCCGATCGCGGTCCCTGGGCAGCATAGCCAGAAGCCGTACCCGATGAGCGATGAGGGGGGCTGGTTGGGTTGGCCGACGGACTCCTGGCCGGGGCGGTTGGGAGCGATCGCAATTTATCCCGTGCCTGGTTAATTTCCTTCAGCTTGGCGTGGGCCTTTTGTTGCAGTCGGGGATTATCCTTGGGCAGGCGATCGGGATGCCAGATGAACACCAGGTCTTTATAGGCCTGGTTGACTTCCTCGGCGGAAGCACCGGGTTCGAGTCCCAGCACGCGATAGTATGGCTCTAGGCTTTCCATCATCCCACCCTAGCATCCTTGGATATGATTAGCGTTCGTATCGCTTCTAGTCCCTGTTTGCCTGCTAGCGATGCTACCGATTGTGACACCCTCAGACTTTCTTTAGCTCCCCCGCTACTTTTTGTTACGTTAACGCAATCAATAGCAACCTGGTATGCCTAGCCCCTTATCGGCCCTTGTGGATTCGCGCCGTACTTCCCTGGGGGAATTACTCCATCAGGGTCTGATTGTCTCCTGTCAAGCCCCCGTTGATTCCCCCCTGCATGATCCCCAGGTGATTGCCGCAATGGCCCAAGCAGCGGTGCGCCGGGGAGCCGTGGGGGTACGCATCGATACGCCCGATCATGTCCATCAAGTGCGATCGCGCTTACCCGAAATCCCCATCATCGGCCTGTGGAAGCAGGCAATTCCCGGATTTGACGTGTATATTACCCCCCAGTTGCACCATGCCCAGGCGATCGCCGCCGCCGGAGCCGATATTATTGCCATTGATGCGACCCTGCGCCCTCGGCCCAATGGCGAAACCGTGCGATCGCTGACCACCCATATTCATGAGCAACTGGGCACCTTGGTGATGGCCGATGTCGATAGCCTGGAGGCTGCCATTGCGGCGGTGGAGGCGGGGGTTGATCTGGTGGGCACCACGCTCTATGGCTATACGGCCCAGACCCAAGGCCAAACTCCCCCCGGTTTTGATCTCCTGCAGGCAATGGTGGCCACCCTCCCGGTTCCGGTGATTTGCGAAGGGGGGATTAGTGCCCCAACCCAAGCCCAACAGGCCTTTGCCCTAGGGGCAACGGCGATCGTGGTGGGAACGGCGATCACGGGGATTGAGCCGCTCACCCAGGCGTATGTCCAAGCCTGCCCAAGGGCTTAGGGACTGGCCCCCCACAGGTCACCCGCCGCCAGCCAACTTTGATACAACTTCGATACAATGACGGGGCAGAGCTAAACCCTTATCTGGCGCTCTACTCCCGTAGTCAAGCTGACCGATCGCGTTGCTAACCCGATTGCCCATGTACCAACTGCAAAACGCCTTCACCCTTTTTCTCAGCTTGCTGGTTGAGGCGATGCCCTTCCTCCTGCTGGGGGTGTTATTTTCCAGCGCCTTACTCTTTTTTGTGGACGAACGCCGCCTCCTGGCAATCCTGCCCAAAAGCGCCTTCTGGGGTGCCCTGGCGGGCAGTATGGTCGGGTTCCTCTTCCCCGTGTGTGAATGTGGCAATGTGCCGGTGGCGCGACGGTTATTGATCCAGGGCGCGCCCACCTCCGTCGCGATCGGCTTTCTGCTGGCGGCCCCCACGGTTAATCCCATTGTCTTTTGGTCTACCTGGACGGCCTTCCGGGGCCAACCGGAGATGGTGTTCCTGCGGGTGGGGTTGTCCCTGGTGATCGCCACGATCATCGGTTGGGTATTCAGTGCGCAAAAGGATCTGACGCCCCTCCTGCAACCCAATGTCCGCGATATGGTTGCTGTCACCCAAGATCGTAGTCGCCAAGTGGCCGATACCTCACCCCTGCTGCAATCGGGTACCTATCTGTTGGGGGGAGCGGGTGGCACGGCGGTGCGTTGGGAGCAAGCGGCGATCGACACGACCCTGCAAGCGCCTGCCCCCAACCTGGGTACGGCAACCCGCTGGCGATTGTTTATTGAAAATACGATCCAGGAATTGCGGGAGTTGGGAGCCATGCTCGTTCTGGGGAGCGCGATCGCGGCGTTGATTCAGGTGTTTGTGCCACGGGATTGGATCTTAGCCCTAGGGCAAGGCCCCGTGATGTCGATTCTGGCAATGATGCTCCTCGCTGCTGTCGTATCGATTTGTTCGACCGTTGATGCCTTCTTTGCCCTCTCCTTTGCGTCGATGTTTACGACGGGATCATTGCTGGCCTTCCTGGTCTTTGGTCCGATGATTGACCTCAAGGCGATCGGCCTCATGCTCACCGTGTTCAGACCCAGGGCGATCGTTTACCTCTTTGCCCTAGCGGGCCAGATGGTCTTCCTGGCCTGTTTGTTCATTAACTTTTACGTCAGCTAGGAGGGATACCCATGACCGCTGGTGTTGCCCCGCTTCGCCGCCGAGCCTTCCCCTGGGATACCGTCCTTGATGTGCTGGTACTGTTGCTCTGGGGCATCATGCTGCTGCGGCTCTGGTGGACCAATCGCATCCAGATTTTGATTCACCCCAACTACCAACCCCTAGTGGTAGGTGCAGGCGTTGTCTTAGTCATCATGGGCCTGTGGCAACTGGGCATTCTGGCGCAACGGTTGCTGTCAGGACAAGCGCCCCCTCGCCAGTCCCATACCACCCTTTTTCCGCGCCGATTTAGTATGTTTGTCCTATTAGTGACAGCCCTGATGGGTTTGCTGATTCCACCCAGGGCGTTTTCTAGCCAGACGGCGTTGGCGCGGGCGGGGGAAAATTTCGCCGCCCTGACGCGGGCACGGCCCCAAGCCTTTCAAGCGGCCCAGCGCCCGGAGGATCGCTCGATTATTGATTGGGTGCGGACCCTGGATGTTTACCCAGAACCCGATGCCTATGCAGGCCAACCAGCCAGGGTGCAGGGGTTTGCAATGCATCTCCCCCAAGATCCGGATAACTATCTCACCATTGCCCGGTTTGTGATTACGTGTTGTGCGGCGGACGCCTATCCTGTGGGATTACCGGTTAAACTTGCCACCAGTCGGACGGCCTATCCGCCGGATACCTGGCTAGAAGTCGAGGGAGAAATGATGACGGAAACCCTGGCCGATCGTCGCCAATTGGTGATCCAGGCCAAAAGCCTTAAACCGATTCCTGAACCGGAAAATCCCTACGATTACTAGGCGATTGACCGGCATCATGAGTGTGCGATCGCGTTGTTAGGAAACTATGCAACCCCTGAATTTTTTACTGATCTTTGCCGTCGTTTTGGGTCTGGTGTTTTTCAGCCTCCAGAATCCCGCTCCGGTCGCCGTGGTGCTGACGGCGGATTTACACGTCAGTGCCCCCCTCTGTATCGTGCTGATTGTTAGTATGGGGGTTGGGGCCTTTCTGGCCTGGGTGTTTGGCACCCTTGCGGGTCTGCAACGGTTGCTCAGCCAGCGACAGGAGCAACGCCTGCGCCACCGCCAGGAGGCCCAAATTCGCGAACTCCAGCAACAACTTCAGGATTATCAACTTCAACTGGAAGACCGTCTACGTCTTCCCCCCGCTGCATCTGACCTGGGTTTCGCTGACCCGACCGATCTGGCCACCCCGTCGGAATCTTGATCTCCCGATGTCTACTTCCCTAGCCCAAAGCGCGATCGCGGTCCTGATTGACCTGGCAGAACAGGGTGAACTTGATCCTTGGGATGTGCAGGTGATTGAGGTGATCGATCGGGTCTTGGCGGAACTGGCGAGTCGCATTACCCCCGACCCCAGTGGCTACGAGGCCAATCTCTCCCAGTCGGGGCAGGCATTTCTCTATGCTTCCATGTTGATTTTGCTGAAGGCGGAACGGTTGGCGGCGTTAGAATCCCCAGCAGACGTTGAGGAGCCAGACGGTCTCGAAAGCTTTGACCCCAATGACTTCAATGGTCTCGGTCGGCCCACGAACCTGGAAAGCTATATTCGGCGGCGGGCCAGTGCGCCGCCACCCGCACGGCGACGTGTGACCCTTCAGGAGTTGATCGATCAGCTTAACCTGATGGCAGCGGCGATGGAGGCCCGCCCAGCCCCGGTGCGATCGCCGCGCCCCAAACCCCAATCCCGGCGGCAAGCCCTCCGGGCCATTAGCCAACTCGCCCACCAGGAAAATCTCGCGGAAGTGGCGATCGCCCTTGAGCAGTTTCTGAGCCATTACTGGTCAACCCAATCGTCTACGGATGCTTGGCTTGATTTTGAACAGTTGGTTAAGCACTGGACCGATTTTTCCCAGGCCCTACAGGCCCAAGCCCAGACTCAAGATGGTCACGATCGGGTGGGGGCCTTTTGGGCCTTGCTCCTGCTGTCCGCCCAGTCGCGGGTAGAACTCAGCCAGGAGGAATTTTACGGTGACCTGCGGATTTACCCCTTCCAGACCGAGGTGCAACCAGCGCTATTCCCCGCTTCCGGCCTACCCTAGCCAACGTATTGGGACGGGGTGATGGCTATTGACGGGGGATTTTTCAACGGGGATTTTTTAACTTGTCACTCACTTGCGACGTGATCGTCATATCTCTGCCATTTCCGGTTTCTAGGGTATAGATGTCGCACCCCAGCGTGAAGCCGTGGCCAGCGACCTAATCCTATTCCGCTATTAACCACAGGAGAGTGAGCGTATGCGTGTCCAAATGGATTCCCAACCCGATGCCGTTCCCGGCCCCGTCAATCCCAACTTTGCCTATTCCTATCCGCCCCGGCGGCGATCCCTCAACGTAGTTGCCTTAATTCTCTTGGGGGCGGGGGTGGCCACGGCAGGCAACTATGCTGTTACCAAACTGATGACCCAGGTTCCTACAACCCCAGCGGCTCCGATCGCAGAATCAACCCCCCGTACCCCTGCGATCGCGCTAGGACGGGCAGGGGCCTTGGCTGCCAGCGATGAAAACTTTGTCAGCCGCGTCGTAGAAACCGCCGGACCAGCAGTGGTGCGCATCGATGCCTCCCGCACCGTGACGGGGCAAGTCCCCGAAATGTTTAACGATCCCCTCTTCCGCCGCTTCTTTGGGAATGTTCCCGTACCGCCTTCCCAAGAACTCCAAAAGGGCATCGGGTCCGGGTTTATCCTCGATCGCGAGGGGCATATTATGACCAATGCCCACGTGGTGGATGGGGCCAATCAAGTCAAGGTTACCCTCAAGGATGGTCGCACCTTTGACGGTCAGGTCTTGGGCACCGACCCCGCTACTGATGTTGCCGTCATTAAAGTAACGGGTGATAACTTACCCACCGTGGCCCTGAGCAATTCCGAGCAGATCCAACCGGGTGAATGGGCGGTCGCGATCGGTAATCCCCTGGGTTTAGACAATACCGTTACCGTGGGCATTATTAGTGCCACCGGTCGTTCCAGTGGCCAAGTGGGTGTTCCCGATAAACGGGTAGACTTCATCCAAACCGATGCGGCCATTAACCCGGGTAACTCCGGGGGTCCCTTGCTGAACGAACGCGGCGAAGTGATTGGTATGAACACAGCCATTATTCAAGGTGCCCAGGGGTTAGGATTTGCCATCCCAATCAACACTGCCCAACAAATTGCCCAGCAATTAATCACCACCGGCAAAGTCGAACACACCTATTTAGGCATCCAAATGGTTACCCTGACCCCCGATGTCCAGCAGGAAATCAACAGTAACCTTAACAGTGGCCTGAGTGTCAGCGAGAGTAGCGGCATTCTGGTGGTTAAAGTCGTTCCCAATTCGCCAGCCGCCCAGGCCGGGTTACGGGCCGGGGACGTGATCCAATCCGTCAATGGGCAGGCGGTCAAGGATGCGGCTGAGGTTCAAAAGCTCGTATCTGAGAAAGCCGTAGGTGACACGCTGACCCTTGCCGTCAAGCGGGAGCAACAGACCCTCAATCTGATGGCCCAGTTGGGGACATTGCCCAGTCCAGTCACTCAATAAAGGCAATCAGGCCAGAAAACCCTATCCTAGGACAGGGGCAGTCGTTACCGGTGACCTTGGCAATTGGGACACGACTGTTGGCCGAGGCGATCGTCGTCTAGGGTCTTCCCCGGACGATTTTCTGCGATTGAGTTTGCCACCTTGCCTATTTCTTCCTTGTCTCTCACCCGGACTACTCTCCTGAGCCTGTTTTACATCCTGGGGCTGCTGCTGGCGATCTTGCCCTGGGGGGGGTATGGCTTAATGGGGGTTGGGTTCGTGGCGGGGCTGGTGGTCCCCCGCTGGTGGCGATCGGGACCCCGGTTTACCTTTTGGCTCCTGGCAGGACTCGTGGGTCTGCTGGCCAGTGTGTATTTACAGTCACGGGTACCGCAACCCGTCCCTAACGACATCAGTCGCTTTATTTCCGAGGGGGGATCGAGCCAGGTGGTGACGGTACGGGGCCGGATTGCCAGTGACCCCCGGCTCACTCGCAGCCAAAAGGTCCGCTTTGTCCTCGATGCCAAGCAATTGGACGAACTGATTGCCGAAACAGATGTGGCGCGGGCCAACCAGGATGTGGGGGGCAAGCTGTATGTGACGGTGCCGCCCCTGCGGGCGACGGGCCTGCAATCCGGGCAACGGGTGGCAGTCACGGGACGGCTGTACCAGCCCCAGCCAGCCACTAATCCAGGCGGATTCGACTTCCAAGCCTATCTGGCCCAACAGGGGATCTTTGCGGGCATGAGTGGGCAGCAAGTCACCCTCGTGGATGCCCAACCGCCCTGGGGCTTGTGGGCCGTGCGGCAACGGATTGTGCGTTCCCTGACCCGGTGGCTAGGGGTGCCAGAGGGCCTGCTGGTCAGTTCGATGGTCATGGGACGGCGGGCGGTGGATTTGCCCTACCCGATCCAGGATCAATTTGCCTGGGCGGGGTTGGCCCACACATTGGCCGCGAGTGGTTTCCACGTGTCTCTGTTACTGGGCGTGGTCCTGGGCCTGACACGACGCTTGGCCGCCCCCATCCGGGTCGGGGCGGGGGGCCTGACCCTACTCCTGTTTGTCTGCCTGACGGGATTACAGCCCTCCGTTCTGCGGGCAGCGCTGATGGGGATGGGGGCCTTACTGGCCCTGGCCACGGAACGAAAACGGCGATCGCTCGGTTCCCTGCTGCTGGCGGCAGTGGTGTTGCTGTTGTTTAACCCGCTTTGGATCTGGGATTTAGGGTTTCAACTGAGTTTCCTGGCTACCCTGGGGCTGTTAGTCACGAGTCCTCCCCTGATCCGCTGGTTGAACTGGCTACCGCCGACGATCGCCGCCCTGATCGCCGTCCCGATTGCCGCCTACCTCTGGACCCTCCCCTTGAGCCTATATACCTTTGGGCAAACATCGCCCTACGCGGTGTTGATTAATGTGGTCACCCTGCCGCTGGTGGTCATCCTTAGTTTAGGGGGAATGTTGAGCGCCACGGTTGGGAGTCTCTTCCCGATAGCAGGGAGTGCCCTCGCTTTGCCTTTGCTACCCTTTGGCCGCTGGCTGCTGGCGATCGTGGCCGCCTTTGCTGACCTCCCCAGCTCGATCTTGGCTCTGGGGACCCTCTCCTTGGGGCAACTCTTCGCCCTGTACGGTTTGATCCTGCTGGTTTGGCTACAGCCCTGGTGGCAGAGACGGTGGTGGCTGGCCTATGGTCTGGGGATTGCGATCGTGGCAGTGCCCTTTTGGCAATTGCAAACCACCCTGCTCCGGACAACGGTCCTATCCACAGCCCAGGCCCCGGTGGCGGTCATTCAGGATCGGGGTCAAGTCACCCTGATCAACAGTGGCGATGAACTGACCGCGCGTTTGACCGTGCTGCCTTTTCTGCAACAGCAGGGTACGAACCGGCTACATTGGGCGGTGGATCTGACCGCAACCCACGTGGACCCTAGTCGTCTGTCGGGCTGGCAATTGATTTTGGGCTACCTACCGATCGAACGCTTCTATGCGGCCCAGTCCTCCAGCACCGCAGCCAATCCCCTAGCCCAATGGGCAATCCAGCAGGGCAGTACCTTCGAGGTGTTGGCCCCCAATCAAACGGCGGCCAGTGGCCTCGTTTCACTGCAACGCTTGGACACAACCCCACCCCTGTGGCAATTTCAGGTCCACGATACCACCTGGCTCTGGTTAGGCAGTTTGCCGGAGTCGGAACAAATTGCCCTGGCGAGTCAAGTTCGGGCAGTGTCGGTGCTCTGGTGGGAGGGTGGCCCGATCGTGCCCCAATTGTTAGCCGTGTTGCAACCCAAGGTGGCGATCGCTTCCGCTAGCTTGATTGACCCGGAAACCTTGGCCCAACTGGAAGATCGCCAAACTCAAGTTTTCTGGACAGGTCGCGATGGTGCCCTACAGTGGACGCCCCAAGCGGGGTTTACGCCAACCCTAGAGGGGGTTGAGGTGCCGGCCTGGTGATACGGGATGGCTCAATCGCCCTTGCTCCCCGTTGTCGCCCCGATCACGCGATGCCATCGTCTGCTGGGCCAGCGCAGCCCTTCTCCCACAATGCGGTATTGTGGGGAATAGTGAACAATCCGTTGCCAAACTTGGGTGGCCGATGACTGCGATTACACCTGAAACGCCTAAACACCTTAAGGCCAGAGCACTCAAGCCCGGAAGTCGGCGTCCGGCAAAAGAACTGTGTAGTGAATGTGGTCTCTGCGATACCTACTACGTTCACTACGTCAAAGATGCCTGTGCTTTCCTGAATCAGCAGTTTCCTGATCTGGAAAACCAAACCCACGGTCGCAGCCGAAATCTTGATCATCCTGACGACTGCTACTTCGGGGTACATCAGCACATGATGGCTGCCCGCAAACAGGAACCGATTCCTGGTGCCCAGTGGACAGGTATTGTCAGCAGTACAGCGATCGCCATGCTGGAAAAGGGGCTAGTTGAAGGCGTTGTCTGTGTCCAAAACAGTGAGCACGATCGCTTCCAACCCAAACCCGTGATCGCCCGTACCCGTGAAGAGATCCTCGCTGCACGGGTGAATAAACCCACGCTTTCGCCCAATTTGTCTGTCCTTGAACAGGTGCAACAGTCGGGAATGAAACGCCTACTGGTGATCGGTGTTGGGTGTCAAATTCAAGCCCTGCGGACTGTTGAGCAGCAATTAGGCTTGGAAAAGCTATATGTACTGGGGACTCCCTGTGTGGATAATGTGACCCGCGCTGGGTTACAGAAATTTTTAGACACCACCAGCCGATCGCCGGAAACGGTTGTTTACTACGAATTCATGCAGGATTTTCGCGTCCATTTCAAACATGAAGATGGCTCCACGGAAACCGTACCCTTCTTTGGCTTGAATACGAAGGAACTCAAGGATGTCTTTGCCCCGTCCTGTATGAGTTGCTTTGATTATGTCAATGGTTTGGCGGACTTAGTTGTGGGGTATATGGGTGCGCCTTTTGGCTGGCAGTGGATCGTGGTGCGCAACGATCGCGGCCAGGAAATGCTCGATCTGGTCCAGGAGCAACTAGAGGTGCAGCCTGTTTTTTCCCAGGGCGATCGCCGCCAAGCGGTGCAACAAAGTATTCCCGCCTACGATAAGGCTGTTACCTTACCGATGTGGGCGGCGAAGTTAATGGGTGTTGTCATCGACAAAATTGGACCACGGGGTTTGGAATATGCCCGGTTTTCGATTGATTCCCACTTCACCCGCAATTATCTCTACGTTAAACGTCATTACCCGGAAAAACTCATGGCCCACGTCCCCGAATTTGCCAAGCGTATTGTGAGCCAATACCAGTTACCGAAGACCTAACAGGCGTCCTTCACACGGGTCCTAAATTAATTCCAACACGGGTTAAGAAAATGTTTTAAAAGGGGGAGCGTGGTTAAAACCATGAATACGAACCTCGACGCTTGGCTATCCTAACTTGGCTGTCCTAAGGGTTGCTTTGCGTTTGTAGTGGCGACTTTAGTCGCCACTACAACTGGTTTCTCGACTTTTCAAACACCCTCTAAGACGTTGGGCAGTGTAGTTAGCCGACCCCGATGTCGTCTGGGTGCGCAGGAGATTGGGACCGCAGGAAGGCTATGCGATCGCTCAGGGGTTAGTCGCCGTTCCAACAAGCCGCTTCCGGCAGGATGAGGTGCCCCACACAGTGGTAGCCGTAATCGGGGATGAGGGCTAGCCAGACATCAACTGATGAGGTCAATCGCCCCTTCAGACAGGACAGAACGTTATCGCGAAAAAACCGACGACACCACCACCGTAACGGTTGCTGAGGCAATCAACGCAAATGCCAACTGCACCACCCACTGGGTTGCCTGCTGGTAGGTCGTGAACCGGTCGTTAAATTTGGCCTGCTCCGCTTCCCAGCGATCGAACTTAGCCGTTACATCCGCTTCCCAGCGATCGAACTTAGCCGTTACATCTGCTTCTAGCCGATCCAATTTCTCAGCGATATCCCTCAGCGTAGGTTCTGCGTTCATGGGACCTCCACTACTTTAAACAGGTAAATTCGCACGCGGGTTAAAGTCTTCGAGTTGGCGTAGTTTCTCATACAGTTCCCGTTCCTGGGGGCTGATATTTTTGGGGATCACCACTTGAATCTCAATGATTTGATCGCCGCGCCGCCCCGCCTCATCGGGATAGCCCTTTTGTGCCAATCGCAAGCGTTGCCCTGAACTCACCCCCGCCGGTAGGGTCATCTTCACTGGACCATCCAAGGTCGGGACTTCGATCGCGCCCCCCAACACCGCTTCACTAGGTGTCAACGGCACCTGACAACGGATATCCATGCCCTCGATTTGGAAAAACGGGTGGGGTGTCACCTCAATCTTCAGATAGAGATCGCCCCCCGCAATCCCTTGGCCCCGTAGGCGAATGCGCTGACCAGAGATCATGCCAGGGGGTAGATTAACTTCTAGCGATCGGCCATCTTCCAAACGAATCCGCTCCCTTCCGCCCAAATAGGCCGTTTCCAATGGCACCGAGAGGCGAGCTTCGGCATTGCGCGGAGTTGGGCGAGGGTTGACCGTATAGGCCGTGCGCGTGGTTCCAGGCCGAAACTGGGAACTGCGGCTAGTGGTGTTGGCTCCGGTGCTGCTGCTCGTGCCATTGCGGCTAGGGCGACGGCCCAGCAATTGATCCACAAAGCTATTGAAGTCCTCAACCTCAAAGTCAATTTCGTCACGGGTTGTGGTGCGGCTTTCCCCCCAACCTGCGGCTGCCGATCGCGCGGCCTTGCCAGCAAATCCCCGCTGCTTCCAGAAACGGCTGAACTGGTCATACTGCGATCGCTTACTGGTGTCGGAGAGGACCTCGTAGGCTTCGCCAATATCTTTAAACTTTTCCTCGGCTGCCTTATCCCCCGGATTGAGGTCAGGATGATATTTCCGGGCCAGCCGCCGGTATGCCTGCTTGATTTCATCCACCGAGGCGTCTCTGGCCACGCCTAAGATTTCGTAATAGTTCCGAAAGTTCTGCATAGTCTACAGGATACTCGATCCATCGGGGCCTAAGGGGGCAGGCTGTTGCCCTGCTGGGCATAGTCTACCAAGATCTATCATTATGAAGAGACTCAAGGTTGGGAAGCCGAGAGGGTGTGGGGTAGGCGTCTCGCCTGCCAGACGCACTCGAAAATGGGGACGTTTTTAGGGCAAGCTAAGATGATCACGACAGCACCAGCCAAATCCTTACTGACCTTTGAAGAGTACTTGGCCTATGACGATGGCAGCGATACCCGCTATGAACTGGTGGATGGAGCGTTAGTTGCAATGCCCCCTGAGTCATCAGAAAATAACCAGATTGCCAAGGGGTTGTTCTTTGAATTAGCCAAGTATGTCCCCCTCGCCTTGCTGGCCCATAAGGACACGGAAATCGAAGTCTCTGGTCGTCGTGCCCGGTGCCGCATCCCTGATCTCTTAGTGCATAGCGAAGAATCCCTGGCTGCGCTGGCCGGGGCAAGTCGGGCGACTCTAACACGGGATATGCCGCCGCCTGCCCTCGTGATTGAAGTCGTGAGTCCCGGCACCGCTAATCGTAATCGGGATTATCGCCACAAGCATACGGAGTATGCCGCCCGTGGCATTGCCGAATATTGGATCGTCGATCCGGAAACGCGACAGGTCACCCTCTGTCAGTGGGTAGAGGGACAGTACGAAGACACGGTTTTGACGGGTGCAATGCCAATTCCCTCTGCGGTGATTCCTGAGCTAAACTTAACTGTCGATCAGATCTGGGCAATGGGGGATCAAGCGTTTGCTCCTGAAACCAGCGATCAACCACCAAGACACTAAGATCACTAAGATCCACCAAGCACTTCGTGCCCCTTTGTGTCCTTCGTGCCTTTGTGGTTCCCAACGCACCCTACACCCTAGATCCAATCATCATCATCCCCCCAATCCTCATCGTCATACCCGTTATAACGATTCCCCCGATCGTACCCACCCCGGTCATAGCCGCCGCGATCGTAGCGATCGCCCCGCCCCGACTGACCACTCGATCGCGATTCACCCAGGCGCGACTCACTCAACTGACGACGGCTATCATCCCCCCCTCGACGCGGGGTTTCCCGGCTAGAACTCAAAGACCGACGCTTGCGATCGCCCTGGCCAAAGGGACTTGCCTCCCGAATTTCCGAGAAGGTTCGCTTAATCGGTTCCAGGAGATCATCCTCTTCCTCCTCCGCAAAACGCAGGGCAGTTTCCCGCTTCAGTTCATAGAGGGCATCCTGTAACTCCGCCTGGGTAATGTCCAGCCCCCGTTCATCCTCCTGCTCCAGGCAATCCCTCAGTTCCCGCACCAGTAGCTCAATGCGTTTGCGCAGATCACTGGCAAAGTACACGCCAAAGTCGAGGCTGAGTTCCCGCAGTTGCCGTTCCGCCCGGTTCGCTAGGGCCTCGATCCGGTTGCGTTTTTCCACCCGTTCCCGCCGTTCGCGATCGACATCAGCAAACTCTTCGGCTTCCCGGATCATGCGCTGCACTTCAGCTTCACTCAGGGTTGATGCGCCTTGAATCACAATGCTTTGCTCCCGTCCCGTACTGCGATCGAGGGCCGTGACCTGCAAAATCCCGTTGGCATCAATATCAAAGGACACCTGGATCTGGGGCACGCCCCTGGGGGCCGGGGGAATGCCGGTGAGTTTGAAGCGGCCCAGGGACTTGTTATCCGCCGCCATTTCGCGTTCCCCTTGCAGGGCGTGAATTTCCACCAGGGTTTGGCCATTTTCCGCTGTGGAGAAGATGTCCGATCGCCGTACCGGGATGGTGGTATTGCGCGGGATCAACTTTTTCATGACGCCGCCGATCGTCTCTAGGCCCAAGGACAGGGGTGTGACATCGAGGAGTAGCACGTCCTTCACTTCCCCCGCCAGGATTGCCGCCTGGATCGCGGCCCCCACCGCCACCACCTCATCCGGGTTGACGTTTTGGTTCGGTTCCTTGCGGATCAGCGATCGCACCAGGTCCTGTACAAAGGGAATCCGGGTCGATCCCCCCACGAGGACCACCTCATCAATTTGGGCTGGCGTCATACCCGCATCGGCGAGGGCACGTTTGACGGGTTGTTGTAAGCGCGAGATCAGGTCGTCGCAGAGGCCCTCAAATTGGGCACGGGTAAGGCGGGTTTCCAGGTGTTTGGGACCGTCTTCGGTGGCAGTGATGAAGGGAAGATTGATATCGGTGACGGCGACACCCGACAGTTCGATTTTGGCCTTTTCGGCGGCTTCCATGAGGCGTTGCAGGGATTGGCGATCGCGCCGGAGATCAATGCCTTCGGCTTCGAGAAACTGTTCGGCTAGCCAATCAACAATTTTGCGATCGAAGTCATTCCCCCCCAGTTGGGTATCGCCACTGGTGGCTTTCACCTCAAACACACCATCGCCCACTTCCAGGATCGACACGTCAAAGGTGCCGCCCCCCAAGTCAAACACCAGAATCGTCTCGTTCTCCACTCGGTCTAACCCATAGGCGAGGGAGGCTGCCGTGGGTTCATTGAGAATGCGTTTCACCTCCAGACCCGCAATTCGTCCGGCATCGCGGGTGGCCTGCCGTTGGGAGTCGTTGAAGTAGGCAGGGACAGTAATCACGGCTCCGGTGACGGGTTCGCCTAGATAGCGGCTGGCTTCTTCTACCAGCTTTTGCAGGATCATGGCGGAAATTTCTTCCGGGGCGAATTCCTTCTGCAAGCGGGGACAGCGGATTTTGACGTTGCCCGTATCGTCCCGGCGGATCGTGTAGGCAACACGCTTGGATTCGGGGCTGAGTTCGGCGTATTTGCGCCCGATGAAGCGTTTAACCCCGTAGTAGGTATTTTGGGGATTGAGGACGGTTTGTCGTCGCGCCATCTGACCAACCAGCCGCTCGCCATCCTTACTAAACCCGACCACTGAGGGGGTTGTCCGCATCCCTTCGGCGTTGGCGATGACCACTGGTTTGCCGCCTTCCATCACGGCAACGACTGAGTTGGTGGTGCCCAAGTCAATGCCAACTACTTTTCCCATCGATAACTCCGCTCCTGCGATCGCGCTTGCTTCCCACTCAGGTCCGCTTGGTTAGGTCCACTTAGGTATTGTCGCTGTCCCAACCCAAGTTATCAACCATTCTATCTTGCTGGCCTGACGCTAAGTTCTCTGGCAAGGGGGGATGGGGGGTGCTTAATGGATGCTTCTTGGGTATGCTTGGGCCGCGTGATGATGGTTCATTCTGCTTCGAGGAAGCCTTTGAGGGTTGCAACCAGAATTTTAACGGCTGGATGATCGACGAGTTCTTCGAGGGCGGTGGTGCCGCCTTCTTTGAGGGCGTTAATCACTCTGGCTCTGAGGGTGGGATCTTTTTCAAGGGCTTCGACCATTTTGGCGCTAATCATGGCTTGGCCGCTGGAGGTAGTGCGATCGTAGTCGCGATCGAGTTGGTCTAATAGCTCTTTGATGTCTTTGGCGGCTTGGGTGAGGTTTTGGCTGTTGTTGATCTGGGTATCGATTTTGTCGCCCATGATCTTGTCGCCGTTAATCTTGTCGCCGGAAACGCGATCACCATGCCAATGGTAGGTGTTGTCATTCATGGGGTATTCTGGGGGAATCTGGCGGATGGTGGTGGTGCCGTCGGTGTGGTGAATGATGATTTGATAGCCTTGGCGGAGGGCGGCGGCGTGTTTGCCGCGAATGCCTGGGCCGAGTTGGCTGAGGTCATAGTCGGGTGATCGATCGTCGTCATCCATATTCTGAATTTTGAGCCTTAGTAGAACGAGAAACGGTTGTGGGGCAGGCAGGATGCCTACCCCTGAGACAGCCGAGACGGCTATCCCACGTCCAATTTGTGATCTACTGAGCCTAGATAGTATGGGGCGGGGATTTAATTTCGCCGTAGGACAACGGTGTTTGGCTAGCGTCTGCTCTAACCAGTTTATGACTTGCAGGCGGATGATGGGACCGTCAAGATAGTTCTATCCACCTGACTGCGTTGCCAGCGACCATGAGTCCAGAACCACCACCGACGCCGGATACCCTGAAAGAGACGACGGAAAAGCTGGCTAACTTTGTCCAGTGGATTCTGGATCTGATCCAGCGGCGGAACTGGTTTACGTTGCTGTTGCTAGTGAATGTGGCCTGGGGCTTTTTTGGCAATCCGGGGGTGGTGGGTTCGGTTTATAAGGCGGCGACTAACCGGGATCTGCCAGCGGGCTATGTGGGTTTCTTTTGGCTGATCTTGGGACTCATTTTTGTGGTGGCGCTGGGGGTGGCGATCGCGACGATGCCCCGTCCGGTGAAGTTGGATCTGACGGATACGGGAAATCGTCGGGCGATTAAGGGGTTGCGATCGTTTGGGCCGGAGGATGCGGAGATCTTTGCTCAGTTGCAGCGTAACCAGAGTTTAGAGGACTGTCTGGCATCGATCAGCCGTCCGGAATTTCGCTTTGGGATTTTGGTGGGGGAGTCGGGCTGTGGCAAGACTTCTTTGTTGCAGGCGGGTTTGATGCCCCGTTTGCGCCAACCGGATGCCCGTTTTCGGGGGGTCTATGTCAAGTTTAGCGATCGCCCACCGTTGGCTACGATTGCGGCGGCCCTAGTGGAACAGTTGCCGATTGCTGCGGAACAGTTGGCTCAGGCTGACTTTTTGGCGATGTTGCAACAGGCGTTAGTGGTGGCTGAGAAGCCGGTGGTGCTGATTTTTGATCAGTTTGAGCAGTTTTTTACCCACCAACCGCGCCGGGACGATCGGCAACCGTTTTTTCAGGCATTGACGACCTGGTATGGTGCCCCTGAGCCGCTGGCGGTAAAGATTTTGGTCAGTATCCGGGCTGATTTGCAGTATGAGCTAAATCAGTTGCAGCAGGCGTTGGGCTATACCCTGAGTCGGTATGAGATTTTCCAGTTGGAGCCGTTTGAACCGCAGGAGGCGATGGCGGTGCTGCGGGTGCTGGCGGAGACGGAGCAGTTGGGGTTTGACCGGAACTTTGTTGAGGATTTGACGCAAAGGGAACTCAAGACCGTATCAGGTAAGGTGTCGCCTGTGGATGTGCAGATTGTGGCGGAAATGGTGCGCAAGCAAAAGCAACCGGAGCAGCGGGCGTTTAGTCGCACGGCGTTTCAAAGGCTGGGGGGGATGGAGGGCTTGCTCAATCGTTATCTGGAGGAGACGCTACAAACGTTGCGGTTGCAGGGACACCAAAGCCTCTATCAGACGACGATTCAGGTGTTGCTGGCGCTGACGGATCGGGAGCGGCTGGTGCGGGCGGGGGTGCAGAGTATGGCCACGTTGCAAACAACGCTTCAGGGGCTTGCTGGCCCTGGGGAGGTGGTGACGGCGGTGAATTGGTTGGCGTCGGGGGAGGTGCGGTTGCTGACGCCGGTTGAGCAGAACCAGGAGGCGGGCTATGAACTGGCCCATGAACGTCTGATTCCGGCGCTGTTGCGGTTGGCGGGTAAGGAACTCAAGGAGACGGAACGGGCGAATCAATTGCTGGAACGGCGGGTGAATGAGTGGCTGGGTAACCAGCGTCGCCGCCGGTATTTGCTGTCGTTGCGGGAGTTGTGGCTGATTCGTCGCTACCGTAGCCAACTCACTTGGGGGGCGAATTGTCGGCAGAAGGAAGCACTCATTCAGCAAAGCTGGCGGGTTTGGCGGCAGGGCCTTTGGGCGGGGTTGGCGATGGTGTTGTTGGTCTTGCTGGGCTGGTTGGGCTGGTTGACGCCGCTGTTCCAGCAGTGGCACCTCAAGCAGCAGTTGGCTTCGCTGAGCCTGAGCCGTTCAATCCAGTCGGATTTTCGAGTGGAAGCAGCAACGGCCTTGGCGATGAATCGGTCATGGAACCCTGCCCAGGCTGTGATGCGCGATCTGGGAGCTACAGATCCGGTCCATGCTGGCTATGCCTGGAGTCGGGCAGCAGAAATAGCTTTGGTCTTACAGGAGACAGATCGGGCTAAGGAGATGCTGGTACAAGCACGGACCAGTGCCAACCAGATTAAATATGACTCCGACAAAGTTGCTGCATTGAGTGCGATCGCTGCCGCCTATGGTCAACTCCAAGATACCGCCATTACCAAAGACGTGTTAACGCAAGCGCGGGCCAGTGCCGACCAGATTCAAGATGACTCTAACCGAGCCAAGGCGTTGAGTGCAATCGCTGCCGCCTATGGCCAACTCCAAGACCCCACCATTGCCAAAGACGTGTTAGCGCAAGCGCGGTCCAGTGCCGACCAGATTCAATATCTTGGCTCTAGATCTCACGTTCTTCAGGAGATTGTACAAAACCAGTGTGAAATTGTTGATCGGTTCCAGCATCAAAAACAACTAGCCAACACTACTACCCTCATGGCAGAGGCAAAGCGAACGATTGAGGTGATACAAGATCTGCAAGACTCTAGTAGCGATCGCGGTTATCGAACGCAAGCTTTGGAGGCGTTAGTTGCGGTTCGGATCAAACACGAAGGGTGGCGACAAGCCAACCAAACTATTGGGTTGTGTACCAGTAATGACTGTCGGATAACGGTTGCCGCAAAAGCTCTCTCAACCTGGGCCGAGATCCAGTCGCCAGAACTGGCCAAGTGGCGGCAGGAAAAAGAAAAGGAAAAGCAGGAGGCTTTTTGAGATCTAGATGGCAGGTATGCAAACTTTTGCAACAACTACTCTAACCCTAAAATCTCTTTAACCGCCTTGAGCGAAACAGCAGGCTGGTTGATAGCCTCAGCCTTAGCAGCACGGAGATCCTGTAAATCCTCCAGATCTTCGAGCAACGCCTGAATTTGGATAAACTCCTCATAGGGAATCACCGCAAACGCAGGTTTACCATCTTTAGAAATAAATTCGGGATGTAGATCGATCATAATGCCTTCCTAGTGATATGCTTTGTCTCAGAAGTGTTGAATGATAGGAAATGTGTTAAAAAATAGCCTCTAATCGTGTAA
>JBBILC010000026.1:2402-42195 GCA_037445115.1 Coleofasciculaceae cyanobacterium bin_20 | reverse complement strand
TTTTTTACTCTAGGGAGAGTAAAATAGGAATAGAGCTGGAACCCTCCAAACTATAAGCACCTGACTTGAAATCCCGAAACATCTCCTCAATGTCAAACCGCTGCCTATAGGCCGCAATCGTTGTTGCTAAATCCTGAAAACTCGTCAGAATATACCACGGCTCTGATGGTGCATTACCCCGATAACGTCGCTGCCACTTACAGGCAATATTAAACTGTCCAAAGCCACGCTTCCGGATCACTTTCTGATCACGTAAAAATAACTTCATACCGGGAACTAACCCATAGTCTCGCAAAGCTTGAAATTGCTCATCCTCTGACGCAATCTTGGTCGTACATTTCTGCCGCAAACAAAAGCCTACACCTTACTGTCGCAACCACTTCGCTAGCCCAACCTCACAGAATTCTCGACCCTCTAACACGACGATCTGGTAGCCCTTTGGATAAATGCTTGTTGCAATATTGCCTGTTGTTTCGCTAAATTATTGCTCCCTAAATGCGGTAAAAGTTGTCATAAAACTGGCCATGTCCGTCGATCATAAATCACACTCACGACTAAAATGTTATGCGTCGCCCAACTCGTTCGATCCAGCCCAAGATAAATCCTATCCCCAGGCGTGAACAGCTTAGCAATTAGTTGCGAAACGCAAGGAAACCAGAGTTTTTCCAAGCTTAATTCTGGCTATGTCAAGCAGCGCCGACACTGTTTCCGACGACTCTCATATAAAATGGCTAAAGATAGGGCTTCCGCAATTATTTCTAGCTTGACTTGTTTCAATAACTGCAAGGTAAACACGATCAAGGTTAATAACAGATAGGCACGACGTCCCAACACCGACTCGATCCGTTCTCGATATAGTTCTGCTATCATGGGACTCAGATAGGTCTTATCTACTATGTCTGACCTATCTTTTTTTGCCTTCTTTGCCTGTATCCCTTGCTACATCTCAGCCGGAACCCCCTCTGTCTCCCTCTCAGGCCGAAACCACCTCATCCGTACCTTCCACAACCACAGCCTGTAACTCTGATGACAGAGGATTGGCCATCATCGCCGTTAGCGCCGCCAGTAATCGCGATCGATCGTCCCTAGATAAACGTTTAGCAAGATTCAAAACTTCTTCATAAGTAGGCATAATCGTTACCTCAATAAATCATGAACGTAGAATTCTTAATTAGTTCTCCGGGGTTTGAAATTGAGTTAGCAACCAAGCCCCAACCTGCGATTGATCCGTTTCCCGACTCCGACGTAACGCTGCCTCCAAAACCGCCAACTCCAATCCCGGCAATACCTGGGAAATTTGAATGCGGTTACTCCCGCGATCGCGCATTTCATAGGCAATCAACTGCGCATTATTCACATCCACCACCCAATACTCCGCCACCCCTAATGCCTCATACAGCGATCGCTTTATCCCCAGATCATCCAATAACGAAGCCTTCGCCACCTCAATCACCAGATCCGGGGCGGGATATTGATCTAAGTTAATAATCCCCGTCCCCCTCGGAATTACCCGCGCCCGATCGCCCAAATAATACGACACATCCGGCTGACAGTCCCCAACCCCCGGCTGACGCAACGTCACCGTATCTAATCCCGTCGCCGCCACCCCCCGTAGGGCCGCAAACAAATTCACCGCAAAAATAATCACCACATGATCCTGGCCATGATCAAAACTCACTGGTGACATCTCTAGCCTCATGTGCCCGTGATAGTAATACCCCCGCGCCGTGGTATAGGCCGGATCAGCGATCGCCTGCAAATATTCCTCCCAAGACGCCACCACCCAACTATCCGTTGGCAACTGCGTTTGTAGGTTCGCCATTTCCCTACCTCCTTCCCGTGCGATCGCGGATCTTCGAGACAATTGGTTCTCTAAGCTTCTACCAACCCCTGTAAAACTTGAGTCGCATGGGCGTCGGGTTTCACCTTGCGATAAATTTGCGCGATCGTGCCATCCGGCGCAATTACAAACGTATGCCGAAAAACGCCCATATACTCCTTACCCATGAACTTTTTCAGACCATAGCTCCCATAGCTTGCCGCCACTTTCCCGTCCGCATCACACAACAATGGGAACGGTAACTGATATTTATTAATGAACTTTTGATGGGCCTTGGCATCATCCGCACTAATACCCAGGACCACCACGTCCCGACCTTGGAAGTCCGGATAGGCATCCCGAAAACCACAGGCTTCCTTTGTACAACCAGAGGTGTTATCACGGGGATAAAAATACACCACCACTGTTTGCCCCCGAAAATCAGCCAAACGTACTATCTTCCCTGCTGCATCCGGGAGCGCAAAATCAGGGGCCGGGTCGCCAATATTCAATGTCATAGGTCAAATGTTGCGTTACGATGAGGACTGCTTTAGAAGACGACTAAAGTCGTTACTACAAACTTAAAAGACGACTAAAGTCGTTACTACAAACTTAAAAAATGTCTGGGACAGCTAAACGCTAAGGTTCGTAGTTATTGCTAAAACCGCGATCGCGCTTGCTCAACACCCTTTTAGCGATGGCCAGCCGATCGTTGCTACTGCGATCGTGCCGCCGATCGCGCCCGCTGCAAAATCTGATCAATGCGCTGGACTTCCGCTACCTCCCCCAGCACACCGTATAGCTGCTTCGCCTTTTCAAATTGACCGATCGCGTCCGGAACTTTCCCTTGGTAGGCCAAGGCCAGCCCCAGGTGTTGATAGGCTTCCGGATCAGTCGGATTCAAAGCGATCGCCTGTCGAAACGCAGCTTCGGCTTCGGCATACTTCCCCTGACTGGCCAGGGCAATCCCCAAATTATTGTGGGTTTCAAAATTACGGGCATCGATCGCCAGTGCTTGCCGAAAAATCACCGCCGCCTCGGCAAACCGACCCTGCCGACCCAGAGCAATCCCTAGGTTATTGTGGGCATTCTCGTAGGCCGGAAACAGGGCGATTGCTTCCTGAAATAGGGCGATTGCTTCCCCCAATGCCCTTCGTCGGGCTGCTGTAACCCCGCGATCGTTGAGAGATTGGGCCTGCTCCATCTGCTCAGGCGTTGGAAGTTCCGGGGCTGGCATGGGGTTTACCGGACTTGTCGCTGGCAATGTTGGCACGGGATACCCCTCACTCGACTGCACCGCCAATATTGGACCAGCACTCAACACAGCCACGGCACTCAGCCCCACCAACCCGATGGGATACCACAATACTTGGTAACGTTGGCCCATACCCTATGCCCTCACCTCAGGAGATTAAGCAGATTCAACCGGATCTTAGCAAGATTACTGGATAGGGGGGGCCAAAAAAATCCCCACCCACTAGCGATCGCTAGGGATGGGGCTGGGGGATTTACAACGATCGCACACGATCGTTGATTGCTTACTTAGTTTCCGAGAACTCCGCATCAATCACATCATCATCAGCACTGCCGCTGCTGCCACCGCTGCTGGCTCCACCACTACCCCCAGGCGGAGGGGGACCGGCTTCACCACCACCGGCTTGCTGATAGATGCTGCTACCGACGCTGTACAGCGCTTCTTGCAGTTCCGTTGTCAGGGTCTTGATGCGATCGTAGTCTTCCTTGCTGCTGGCCTCTTCCAGGTCCTTGATCAGCCCTTCGAGCTTAGCCTTGTCGGCAGCGGGAACCTTGTCGCCCAGTTCTTGGATCTGCTTCTTGGCCTGGTAGGCCAGGGAGTCGGCCTGGTTCTTGATGTCGATCCGTTCCCGCCGTTCGCGATCGGCGCTGGCATTGGATTCGGCTTCCTTCACCATCCGTTCGACTTCATCCTGCGGCAGGGTGGAAGCCCCCGTGATGCTGATCGATTGTTCCTTACCCGTGCCCTTGTCGCGAGCGGTGACATTGAGAATTCCGTTGGCATCGATATCGAATGTGACCTCGATTTGCGGTACCCCACGGGGCGCGGGCGGGATGCCATCCAGGCGGAAGGTCCCCAGGCTCTTGTTGTCCTTGGCCAGTTCCCGTTCCCCTTGCAGGACGTGGATTTCCACATTGCTCTGGCCGTCAACGGCGGTGGAGAAGGTTTCCGCCTTCTTGGTCGGGATCGTGGTGTTGCGGGTGATGATCTTGGTCATGACCCCACCGAGGGTTTCTACCCCCAGGGACAGGGGCGTGACATCGAGGAGCAGGATGTCCTTGACTTCCCCGGCCAGGACACCCCCTTGGACGGCAGCCCCCACGGCCACGACCTCATCCGGGTTCACACTTTGGTTGGGATCTTTGTCGAGAACCCGCTTCACCAGTTCCTGGATGGCCGGAATTCGGGTGGACCCGCCAACGAGGACAACCTCATCAATGTCCGTCTTGCTCAGACCCGCATCCCGCAGGGAGTTTTCCACGGGCACCCGACAGCGATCGATCAAATCGGAACACAATTCCTCAAACTTGGCCCGCGTCAGGGTCATTTCCAGGTGCTTGGGACCGTCAGGGGTAGCCGTAATAAAGGGCAGGTTAATGTCGGCCTGGGTGACGCTGGAGAGTTCAATCTTGGCCTTTTCCGCCGCTTCTGTCAGCCGTTGCAGGGCTTGCTTGTCCTTGCGCAGGTCAATACCCTCATTGGCCATGAAGGTCTCAGCCAAGTGATCCACGATCTTCTTATCAAAGTCGTCCCCGCCCAAGTGGGTATCGCCACTGGTGGACTTCACTTCAAAGAAGCCATCATCCACTTCCAGGATGGACACGTCGAAGGTCCCACCCCCCAAGTCAAAGACCAGGATGGTTTCGTTGGCCTTATTCTCCAGCCCGTAGGCGAGGGCGGCTGCCGTCGGTTCGTTGATAATCCGCAGCACTTCCAAGCCAGCGATCCGGCCCGCATCCTTGGTGGCCTGCCGTTGGGAATCGTTGAAGTAGGCTGGGACGGTGATGACCGCCTGGGTAACTTCTTCGCCAATGTACTTGCTGGCGTCTTCCTTGAGCTTGCGCAGCACCTGGGCGGAAATTTCCTCCGGCGCAAATTGCTTCTCCGAAGCGGGGCAGTCCAGCTTAACGTTGCCGTTAATATTCAGGACTTTGTAGGAAACTTCGGTGGTTTCGTGGGTGACTTCATCAAACTTACGACCAATAAAGCGTTTGACCGAATAGAAGGTATTTTGCGGGTTCATCACCGCTTGCCGTTTGGCGATTTGGCCGACGAGGCGATCGCCATTTTTGGCGTAGGCCACCACCGAGGGGGTGGTCCGAAAGCCTTCTGCGTTTGCGATGACCGTCGGTTTACCCCCTTCCATCACGGCAACGCATGAGTTTGTCGTTCCAAGGTCAATTCCAACAACTTTTGCCATAGTCTTGCTCTGACTCCATTCAAGCTGAAAATTTTCGGTCTTGTGCGTGTTTGCGTTTGGGATACCGTTGGGTAGCGTAACCAGTCGGTCTTAACCGCAGTTGGGCGAGTCCTCAGTGGTTAGTGGTCAGTGGTTAGTGACTCGTCGTTATTTTGGGGTGTGGTTGCGTTGCCCACCTCACTCGCCACTCGCCACTGCACTAAAGAAATGGCCTTGACTTATATTGATTGGCCTTTACCCCGAAGATGAAGGGGGGGTTACCGTACCTGGGGATTGCGGTTACGGGAAATTGCAGCCCTTTAAGCACTCGCCACCCAGGGATCGTCTTCGATTTCAGGTGTTTTGGGACCGGGTAGGGCAATCACGGCTGGGGGGACATCGGCCACCGGCGCGGGATCGAGGTTGGCGGCAGGCGGGGCCGGTTTTTCCGTAGTCGGGGGAGCCGACGTGATCGCGACCTTCACGGTTTTGGGCGGTTGGGCCGCTAGTTTGGGGATATTGAGTGTAACAATGCCCGCTTGACGATCGCTGGTAATACCATGTGGATCGATCGCGACACTAAATTGCAATGTTCGGGCAAAGGGACCATAGCGAAACTCCGTTCGCGCAGCGTTCCCAACGGAAAATCGGCCATGCCCCGTGGTTTCGGGACGGCGACGTTCACCGTAAATCCGTAGGGTCGCTTGCGTGGCCTCCAGGTTAATGTCCGACGCGGGCACGCCTGGCAGTTCAATCTGGAGGATGAATTGGGTTGGGGTTTCACCTACTGCGATCGCGGGTTGCCATGGCGTTACCTTCCCTGCGGACGCTGGGGGGGTGGGGTTTGCCGGTTGTTCAGCGATCGGCGGGGTTTGGATATCGTGCACAAACTGATCAACCCAACGGGGCGAAACTTGCACTTCGTAACGCGGTTGATAGCGTTGGCGCGGTTGCGGGCGGGTATAGAGGTAGGGTTGGCGATAGTAAGTACGGATCATAGGACGACTCCTGTTAGGGGTGGCGCGGTGAACGCCTGTAGACTCTGGATGACATTGGGCTACTTCTCCACTTTAGGCAGTCGTCTTGCTAGTCACATTGGGGCAAACCGTAACCCTTGGGGCGTAGTTGCCCCCAGTCGCCATGATCCCTCGTTAGTCGTAACAACTCTAGTTGTTGCAGGCTAAAGCAACGTTAGAAAATCGCTATAGCAATTCCAGGTGATTTATGAGCGCGAGTTGAGCATCTTGCGCGGGCAGGTTGGAAGCCTACCCCACAATATCTTGACGAATCATTTAGGATTGCTATAGCTGACCTCCCAACTTCGGCAAACCAGCGGGTTAGCGATCGACCGATCCCATAATCACGTCGATACTGCCCAGGATCGCCACAATATCCGCCACCTTCATCCCCCGGAGTAACTGGGGTAGGATTTGCAGGTTATTGAAATCGGCGGCGCGAATCTTCCAGCGCCAGGGGAAAACGGAATCATTCCCCATGATGAAAATCCCCAGTTCACCCTTACCGCTTTCAATGCGGACATAGTGTTCACCCGCCGGGATCTTGAACGTGGGCGCAACTTTTTTACCAATATATTGATAATCAAAGTCATCCCATTCCGACTTCTTACCCCCGGCTAGCATCCGTTTGGCTTCCAGGTTTTCGTAGGGGCCGCCAGGGATTTGATCAAGGGCCTGCCGCAGAATCTTGACTGACTCGCGCATTTCCCGGATTCGGACCAGGTAACGGGCGAGGCAATCCCCGGCGGTTTCCCAATGGATTTCCCAGTCGAAATCGTCATAGCATTCGTAGTGATCCACCTTGCGCAGATCCCACTGAACACCAGAAGCCCGCAACATGGGACCCGACAGCGACCAGTTGATGGCTTCCTCGCGGGTGATGACGCCAATCCCCTCCACCCGACGCCGGAAGATGGGGTTATTCGTGATCAGCTTTTCGTACTCATCAACGATCGGCAGGAAGTAATCGCAAAAATCATGGCACTTGTCGATCCAGCCATAGGGCAAATCGGCGGCGACCCCACCAATGCGGAAATAGTTATTGTTCACCAAGCGCGAACCCGTGGCCGCTTCCCAAAGGTCGTAAATCAGTTCCCGTTCGCGGAAAATGTAGAAGAAGGGGGTTTGGGCACCGACATCCGCCAAGAAGGGACCCAACCAGAGCAGGTGGTTCGCAATCCGGTTGAGTTCCAGCATAATCACCCGAATGTAGCTGGCCCGTTTGGGGACTGGGATATTGGCTAGTTTTTCCGGTGCATTGACGGTGATCGCTTCGTTGAACATCCCCGCTGCGTAGTCCCAACGGCTGACGTAGGGGACGTACATGACATTCGTGCGGCTTTCGGCAATCTTTTCCATGCCTCGATGCAGGTAACCCAGGACGGGTTCACAGTCAATCACGTTTTCCCCATCCAGGGTGACAATCAACCGCAATACCCCGTGCATGGAGGGATGGTGGGGACCCATGTTCAGGATCATGGGTTCGGTTCTGGTCTCAATCCGTGTCATCGGTGGCTATCCCTTACCGTTGGCGATCGTTTGGGTGGGTCTGGTTCAGCGTTCACTTTGCCGGATCTGGCTGGGGGGTGAGGCTGAGGATTAGTAAATTGTGCTTAACAATTGTGTCTAACATTATAGGGAATAGACGGTCCCCTGGAAGAATAGGGTTGGCGATCGCGGGATTTTGGCTAACGCCGATGGGCGCGGGTGGGAACCACGAAGACACGAAGGACACGAAGGATCACGAAGGGAAGTGCGGTATGACTTTTTCCCATGTGCCGGTTTTGGCGCAGGCATTGGTGATGGGGGTGGGTATGCGTCCGGGTGGGCTGTATTTGGATGCGACGGTGGGCGGGGGGGGGCACAGTCGTTTGATCCTGGCCCAAGGGGAAAATGCCCAGGTGGTGGCGATCGATCGTGATCCGCTGGCGATCGCGGCGGCCCAGTCTGCCCTGGCGGACTATGGCAATCGGGTCCAATTCTGGCAGGGGAATTTTGCCGATTATTTCTCAACCCTTGGCCCAGTCCCCCCGCTGGGCAAATTCGACGGCATTATTGCGGATCTGGGGGTGAGTTCGGCCCAGTTTGACACGCCCGATCGCGGGTTTAGCTTTCGCCATGAAGCTCCCTTGGATATGCGCATGGACCCCAGCCAAGCCCTAACGGCGGCTGACATTATCAATACTTACGACGAGCGGGATTTGGCCGATCTGTTCTTTACCTATGGTGAGGAGCGATTTTCCCGTCGGATTGCCCGCCGGATTGTGGCCCAGCGCCCGTTTGACTCGACGACGGCTTTAGCCAACACGATCGTCCACTGTTTCCCCGCTGCGGCCCGATCGCGTTCGCGAAGCGTTCCCTTGGGGAAATCGCGAGGTAAGGCCATCCATCCGGCAACCCGTGTGTTTCAAGCGTTACGAATTGCCGTTAATCAAGAACTCGCAGCCCTGGAAACGTTTTTGGCGCAGGCTCCGGCTTGGCTCACCCCCGGTGGCCGGATCGGTATTATTAGTTTCCATAGCCTGGAGGATCGGCTGGTTAAGCATCGGCTGCGGGAGTCGGAAATCCTGACGGTGGTGACGAAGAAACCGATCGTACCGGAGCCAGAGGAAGTAGTCAACAATCCCAGGGCGCGATCGGCGAAGTTACGATTGGCGGAACGATCGGCGGGTGTCTTAGCTTAGGAGACCCTACCCCACCGGCACCCCCAGTCGCCAGTCTTGTGGGGTAGCCGTCTCGGCTGCCCCCCTGCCTCGGTTAGCACTGGCCTACAAATTGGGCGTAAACCGCTCAATAAAGGCTTGGTACTGGGGATACTCGGCCAACAAGGTCGCCCGATCGCCGATCTCAAAATCCGCAAACTCAAAGCCAGGGCTAACGGTACAGCCTACCAAGCAAGCCCGATCGTGATCGACTTCGCCCGTGGCCAAGGGGGACACCTCAGCGCAAAACCAGTGGCCTGCCGGAATCACCACCTGGGGCCGATAGTCTTGAACCGGATCGATGCCTAAGCGATGGATATGATGGTCTCCGGCTGGGGTCAGTTCATGCACCCAGAGGCCCACCCCCTGGTAAAAATGCCAGACTTCATCCGACTGGAGGCGGTGTAAGCGGGAGATCTGGGTGCCCACCAGTAGGTAATAGATCGCCGTGCTGTAATGCCGTTCGCCCTGGGGTAGGGCCATCCGGCCCAGCGATCGATAGAATTCACGATAATAGCCCCCCTCCGGATGCGGCTGAAGCGCCAAGCAGCGTTGCCAATATTGCCAGTCCATATCGCCGTCCCCTCGTGAAACCGTTAATTTTAAGAAATCTTGACAAGAAAGCGGGGTATCAGTCGAGGCATTGGCCCCGGTATCCGTGACTTTGCAACTCTGGCAATCTTGGGATATGGTCAAAGGCAGAATGCGGTTGCTAAGCCACAGTGGGGATCAGGTTACGAATTGCCCATAATAGGGGAATAATCGCTTAGTTGGATTAGCCAATGGACCCCACTCAGTACAGCTTGCCGAGTGGCCTAACTTGATATCCTACTAGCGGGTTTAACTCGCAAAAGCCGCCCGATTGGCAGCGGCCTATCGCTCAACCAACAGCAGAAGTCTCTTTCCCGTTTCTGATGAACTGGTTTCATGGGAATAAAAGACTTCGCTCGTTAAGATCATCAGGGCGTTGTTAGAATCTAACCCTTTCCAGCTACCAGGGGCACCTCGAATCCATGAATGGTGAGCAACAGCAAATTTACCATTACCTCGTCATTTCGGATAGTCAGGGTAAGCGAGTGATTCCATTGGAGTCTTCTACCTATTCGATCGGACGTGATCCCAATAACTCAATTCCCTTAAAATCGCGCTGGGTATCGCGCCAACATGCCATCCTACTACGGGTAACCCTACCCAGTTCTAATAATTACCTATTCCGTATTATTGACGGAGACCTGCAAGGTAAACGTAGTACGAATGGGCTGCTGATCAATGGGCGATCGACGGCTTCTCATGATCTTAAGCATGGGGATGTCATTAGCTTTGGCAAAGATATTGAAGCCCATTACTATACAACCCATACTGCAATTAAAACCACAGCGCTGGCAAGTGATGAAATCAATCAATTTATTAGTCAAATTGAAGACGACGACGACGACAATGCCCTTGAAAAAACCCTTATCACTGATGACGTTGGTTCAAAAGAAGTTTATGAAACCTCATTGATTCGACTCGCTTCTTTCCCGGAATTAAATCCCAATCCAGTAATTGAGATTAACATGAAGGGCCGATTAACCTACTTAAATCCAACAGCAATTCAACTATTTCCTGAATTACAAAAACTACTCCTAGAGCATCCAATTTTATCAGGAATTCTGCCTGTAGACAAGCATCGTGAACAGAAACATCTTGAGCGTGAAATTTATGTTAATAATCGCTATTTTCAGCAATTAGTTCACTATATCCATGAGAGTGACCTAATCCGGAGTTATCTGGTTGATATCACAAACTACAAGCAAGCGGAAGCTGCTTTACGCAAAAGTGAAGCTAAAAACCGAGCGCTGCTGGATGCAATTCCAGATTTGATGTTACACCTCAACTCCAGTGGCATTATTCTTGATTTTAAGGTTCCTAAAGGACATCCGCTACAAAACTCATCTAGTAGTTTTGTTAGCCAAAATATTTATCAGATCTTGCCAACACCAGCTGCGCAACAGATGATTCGCTATGTGCGACGTGCCCTACAAACTAATCGTACCGAAGTATTTGAATATGAATCCCTGGTCGAGGGAAGTATTCTCTTCTATGAAGCCCGAATCGTAACCATTACCCAGGATGAAACCCTGGCCATTATTCGCAACATTACCGATCGCAAGGGTTTTGAGAAGCAATTACTCTATGATGCTCTCCACGACGCCCTGACTGGCTTGCCCAACCGTAATTTGTTCATGAATCGCCTCTCCCACGCGATCGAGCTGGCCAAACGACGTGATGATTATCTATTTGCAGTGCTATTTATTGACCTCGATCGCTTTAAGGTCATCAACGATAGCCTGGGTCATATTGTCGGCGATCAACTGTTGATTGCCATTTCCCGGAAATTGGAAGCGTGCTTACGCTCTGGGGATACGGTGGCCCGCCTGGGGGGGGATGAATTTGCCATCCTGCTGGAAGACATCAACACCACCGCTGATGCCACTGCCCTTGCCGATCGTTTGCAGCGGGAACTCTCGGTACCCTTTTACCTCGATCACCAGGAAGTGTTTGTCACCCTGAGTGTGGGTATTGCCTTGAGTACTACGGGCTATCACCTACCGGAGGAGTTGCTGCGGGATGCCGATACGGCCATGTATCATGCCAAATCCCTGGGACGTGCCCGTCATGAACTGTTTGATCAACAAATGCACGATCGGGCAGTGGCGTTGCTGCAACTGGATAATGATCTGCGGCGGGCTGTGGAACGGCAGGAGTTTGTCCTGTACTATCAACCGATTGTCTCTCTCCAAACCGGGAACATTACCGGCTTTGAGGCCCTTATTCGCTGGCAACACCCCCAACGCGGCCTGGTTCCCCCAACGGAATTTATTACCCTAGCGGAGGAAACGGGGCTGATTATTCCGATTGGCGATTGGTTACTGCGGGAAGCGTGCCACCAGGCCCAGCGTTGGCAGCAACAATTTCCGAAACCGACCCCGCTGACCATGAGTATTAACCTAGCCAGTCAGCAATTCTCTCAACCCAAACTGGTGGACAAGGTGGGGACAATCCTCTCAGAAACAGGACTGGCTCCGGGCAGCCTAAATCTGGAAATTACGGAAGGGACAATCATGGAAAATATTCAATTTTCCAAGGATATTTTTTCCGCCCTCAAACAGCTTAATGTTCAACTCTGTATTGATGACTTTGGGACGGGCTATTCATCCCTCAGTTATCTCCACCGTTTCCCGATCGATATCCTCAAGGTCGATCGCTCCTTCGTCAATACCATTGACCCCCAGGCAGATAGCCATGATGGGACGGGGGGGATTGAAATTACCCAAACGATTATTATATTGGCACATAACCTTGAACTCAGCGTCGTAGCGGAGGGCATCGAGACCTTGGAACAACTGCGCTATTTGCGATCGCTCAACTGCGAATATGGCCAGGGCTACCTGTTCTCGCGTCCCCTGCCTTGCCCCGCCGTCGAAGCGCTGCTCACGAAGAATCCCCATTGGTAGTGCCCCGTCGGCACTATGTCGCCAACTATGACGCCAACGCCTCCCCCATCCCGCCAGCCGAATCGTTTGATCACAACCTTGACAAATCTGGTGCAAACGGTTGTCCCTGGTCACTTTTCCCAACTCAAGCTCAAACCCAATGCCCAGGTTCCCGAACTGCGCCTGGAAGATCCCCAAAATCCGGGGGCGCACACCACCCCCTATCGCCTAGTGGGGGACTACTACACAGTGGGACGGAGTAGTTCGTGTGATATCAAGGTGCGCAACCCGATCGTTAGTAAGCGGCATGTGACGATCGAGCGCGATCCCCAACGACCGGACTGGTTCTGGATTAAGGATGAACAATCCCAAAATGGCCTGTACCAGGGGAAGCGGCGGATCACACGGCAGCGACTTCGCCACGGCGATGCCTTTACGCTCGGTCCTCCCGATCTAGCTGATGTCGTGACCCTCACCTACACGACCCCCCAGGTAACCCTGCCGCCCGCCCAAACAGCGGTCCTTACCTTTACGGAACTCTCCCAGAAACTTAAGCCGCGAGCCAGGGTCCTCAAACTCCGCGTTCACGATCCCCAACATCCCGATGCCCACCCGGTCCCCTACCCCCTGGCGGGTGACCATTACCGTCTGGGGCGCAGCAATCTCCCGGATGCCTCGGATCTGGATATTCCTGTGCAAAACAAGCTGGTGAGTGAATGTCATCTGGCGATCGATCGCGATCCGCAACAGCCCGCCCGTTTTTGGGTAGAAGATGCGGGTTCTACCAATGGCACCTATTATCGGCGACAACGGTTGGCCGGGCGACACCGCCTGCGCCACGGTGATCACCTCACCTTGGGGCCGCCAGAGATCCAGGATGCGGTCACGATCACATGCATCGATCCCTACCTGCGGGTGCTGCGGTATGGGCTATATGGCTTTACGGGGCTGAGTCTCCTCATGGGGCTTTGGATTGGCCTAGAGTGGCAAAAATTCTCGGTGCGGCCCCTGCCCCATTCGATCCAGGGTCCGGTGATTGTCTATGCCCGCGACAACACCACGCCCCTGCGGGAACCCTATAACCGTGCCCATATTGAGTTTGAGCAGTTATCGGATTTTCCAGCCTATTTGCCCAATGCGGTCATTGCGTCGGAAGACACCCGCTTCTACTGGCATTTGGGGGTAGACCCGCTCGGAATTCTGCGGGCGGTGGTCACCAATCTGCGCAGCGGCTCGGTCCAGGAAGGGGGCAGTACGGTCACCCAACAATTGGCCCGGAGCCTATTCCGGGATTACGTGGGGACTGCCGACTCGGCTGGGCGCAAGATTCGGGAGGCGATCGTGGCCCTGAAGCTGGAGCTGGTCTACAGCAAGGACTCTCTGATGCGGACCTACCTGAACCGAGTGTATCTGGGCAGTGGTAGCTATGGGTTCGAGGATGCGGCCCAATTTTACTTTGGTAAATCCGCCCGTGACCTGACTCTCTCGGAGGCGGCAACCCTGGTGGGGATTCTGCCTGCGCCCAATAGTTTCAACCCGATTCGCGACTATGAAGCTGCCGTGCAGGTGCGCGATCGCGTCCTGAGCCGCATGGTGAGCCAAGGCTTTATCAGTGAGGCCGAAGCCCAACGGGCACGTCGCTCCCGGATTGAAATCAACCCCCGTGCGCGGGAGCAATTGGAAAGCACGATCGCCCCCTATTTTTATGATTATGTCTTTGCCGAACTGGAGCGGCTGCTGGGTAGCGAATTGGCTCAGGAAGGCAATTTCATTATTGAAACGCAGCTAGATCCTGCCATCCAAACGGCAGCCGAAGCAGCGCTGCAACGAACCGTCAGTACGGAGGGGGCGGCCCTCGGCTTTGCCCAGGGGGCGATCGCCACAATTGATGCCCAAACGGGAGCGATTATGGCAATGGTGGGCGGTGTGGACTATGCCGAGAGCCAGTTTAACCGAGCTGCCCAAGCCCTGCGCCAACCCGGATCAACCTTCAAGGTGTTGGTCTATGCTGCGGCCTTGGCCGAGGGAATCGCCCCCAGCACCGCCTTCTCCTGTGCCCCCCTGACTTGGCAGGGACAATCCTTTTCTGGCTGTGAGCGCAGTGGGGGTGCCGTGGATATGTACCAGGGGATGGCCCAGTCCGAGAATGTCGTGGCGCTACGGATTGCCCAATCTGTCGGTTTGCAGCGGGTGATCCGGCTGGCGAAAACCCTGGGAATTGAGTCTTCCCTCCGGCCAACACCCGGATTAGCCCTAGGGGAAAGTGAGGTGACGGTCTTAGAAATGACAGGCGCGGTGGCCACATTTGCCAATGGGGGGATGCACAACCGTCCCCATGCCATTCAGCGGGTGCTCGATAGCGGGGATTGCCGCGATCGCGATGATGCCCAAAGTTGTCGGGTGATTTATGACTTTGCCGGAACGGCTGATGCCAACCAACCCGGGGTATCCGCGAGTGTCGCCGCCACCATGACGGATTTACTGCAAGGGGTGGTGCAATTTGGAACAGGCCGCAATGCCAATATCGGGGCGGGGGCAGCCGGCAAAACCGGAACAACGAATGATAATGTCGATACCTGGTTTGTGGGGTATCTCCCAGGGGCGGGCATCGCAACGGGCGTATGGCTGGGCAATGATGATAATTCACCTACCGCTGGCAGCAGTGCGATCGCGGCCAAACTGTGGGGGGATTATATGGCCCAGGTGTTGTCATCGTTCCGATAACCGAATGACCGCGCAGCGGGGGACAAATTCTGCGACAATAACGCCAGTGGATACGCACCGATCGTTGGTAGGGGGCGTGTCTAGGGTGCTTGTTGCCCAAACCCAACCCTGCTTTGAGAAGTTGATCACTTGCATGGATGCCTTTGCCCCCATTGCGCCCGCGTGGACTGAACCCGCAATCCATGCCCAAGGCTTTTGTTGCCCCACCTGTCGGTCTAGCCCGATGGCAGCCCAGCGAGCCTGGATTAATCGGCGATCGCCGGTCTTTATGGAAGACTATCGCCGGAAGTGGCAGGAATTTTACCAATGCGAATGCGGCTGTGTTTGGTGGGCCTGGAGCGATGAGCGTCCCCCCTCCCCCCTCATTGCCCCCGACCAACCCGAAGAAGCCTGGTAAGTCCTGCTGTTGCAGTGTGAATGTCCCCTCATCCTAGACCAGCGTGAGTCGATAGTCCTTACCCCAACCCCATTCCCTGAGCGGGGCTTAAACCCTCAAACCTGGCTTTTTCCGTAACGCTCGCCCCAAAGGGGCGAGCAGGCCGAGGGCTGGGGGCAGCGAACGCCTCCTATACCAAGGTAAAACTGTCTACCGTAACGAGATCCGGTGCGATGCCCAATAGGCGGGCAACGGCTTCCCCATTGCTGGCTAGCTGCAACAGGGTATCTCCCTCTAGCGAGGTGATGCGTAACTGCCCAAACTCAAGCCCATTAGCTAACCCCAGGCGATCGACGCCCGGTTCAAAGTCAGCGATCGTATCGGGACCCTGGCTGGCAGCGAGGACAAACAAATCCCGTCCGGCTCCGCCAGTCAGGGTATCGGCCCCGCGATCGCCCCAAAGGGTATCATCCCCATCATCGCCAAACATCACATCCAGCCCTTTGCCCCCCCGGATCAGGTCATTCCCCTTGCCCCCGCGCAGGGTATCAGAGCCGCGATTGCCAATGAGGGTGTCATCGCCCGGTCCCCCGGCAATTAGGTTGGGGGCATCATTCCCGGTAATTTCGTCACGACCGGGCGAACCCAATAGGTTTTCGATCGTCACGTCAAAGGCAATCACCCGCCCATAGCTAAAGGTCCGGTATTGGGTCCCAGTGGGGTCCGATGTCGCTGCATAGGTCACCGCCGTTGCCGCTGATCGGCTGGTCAGCACGCCCCCTGGGCGCATATCAAACAGGTAGTCTCCCCCCGGTAGGCCCGTAAAGTCGAGCGTATCCATACCGCCGCCATCCCAAATCGTTTCAATGGCCGTTGGGAAACTATTGCCATCAAAGCGGTAAACTGTATCGCCATTGGCGAAGTCATGGCGGGCACCATAGAGAAATTGCAAAGCCCGAATGTCGTAGGCCATCAGGGTACTTGGCTCTAAACCCGTCAGGTCTGGGTTGTAGGACATGACGGTGTTGCGGGTATGGTCTAGGTCAAAGCTGAGAAAGGGTGGCTCGATCGCGCTGTCACCATCGGCGATCGCATTATAGTTACCAGGGTGCTTCAAACCGAGGGCATGGCCCAGTTCATGGATGAGGGTGGCATACCCAAAACTCCCAGGACCACTGGAATAGGCCGTGAATGCATCCCCTTCGTTATTGGCTTGCAAGTGAATCGATCCCCCCACCTCAGGGGTGCCCGGGTAGTAGCTATAGGCATTGCCTGTCGGTCCCGGCCCCTCGGAAAACATAATGCGAATCTGGCTGGCGGGCGAGTCGGGCACTTCCACAAAGGTAAGCGGTAGGATCGTCCCAAACCCATCGCGCAAAATTTGGCGCACATTTTCCTTAATCCGCCCATTCACTTCCCGAATATTGGTTTCGTCTTCAGCCGCCGGATAGGAGTCGGCACTAGCGGCGGTTACAAAGCTGAACGTGATGCGACCGTTGGGACCTACGGGTTGACGAGCCAATTCCCCATTGTCCAGGCGACCCAACAGGACATCAATGGCTTCATTCCCGCTCCCTTGTTGGGCCTGACGACGGGCGATCGCGGCCAAGGGCGCAGGCATTTCAGCCACATTCAAGCCTTGCCGGCCCAAGCGGCAGAAACCACAACCACACCGCAGAGTGGGCATGGGAACTCGTAAGTCAGTTAGGGATAAGTTCACGATTTCGGGGAAATGAAGAACGGCGTGCGTTGTTTTACCCCCATTATAAGGTTGAGCACCTTGATGCCCCTCAAAGCTGAGCCAAGATGGGTTGGGACATAAGTGTAAGGATGCAACAATGAAAATAGCCTAGTCTACATTTGGGCTAGCCACAGGTGTGTCCAGTTCTATCCTCAACCTTATGCTGATTCACGCTAACCGTTTACTGGCCAGCAGTTTGCTGTTTCGGCGGCGGTTTCTGACCCCACCCCAAGGGGCTGGCTATACCGTGGGTGGGGGGGACTTCCATGCCATTGGCCAACATTTTCGCCAACACTTTATCGTGTTGGGTGGGCTGCAACCCCACCATCGGGTGTTAGATGTGGGCTGCGGCACAGGCCGGATGGCGGTTCCCCTCACGAGTTATCTCAACCGCCACGGTGAATATTGGGGATTTGATATTACCTGGGCCGGGATTGAATGGTGTCAGACCCAAGTTAGCCGTCGCTTCCCCAATTTCCACTTTCAGCGGGTGGATGTCTATAACAGTTTCTATAATCCCACCGGGACCATCCCACCCCAGAGCTATCAGTTTCCCTTTGCTGATGGCAGTTTTGATTTTATTTTTCTCACGTCAATTTTTACGCACCTATTACCCGCGGCAATGGCCAATTATTTGGCTGAGGTGGCCCGTACCCTCAAACCAGGAGGACGGTGCTTTATTACCTATTTTTTGCGCAATGCAGCGGCGATCGTGCTCATGGCATCGGGACACAGCAAGTTTAAGTTTGATCATGCGATCGCCGATCATAGCTGGGTGGCGGATGCCCATAACCCAGAAGCGGCGGTGGCCTACGATGAGGACTATGTGCGCCAACTGTATCAACGCAATAGCCTGGAGTTATTAGAACCCATCCACTACGGTTCCTGGTGTGGCCGATCGTCAACCCGCAGTTTTCAGGATATTGCGATCGCGACCCGTCCCTAGGCTACGGTTGATCCTAGCTAAATACCCTGCCGACCGCGATCGTCAATGGCGACTTGATCCACACGGGGGACTATTGGGGCGATCGGGGAGGCTGTCGCCGAAACTCGGCGGGCGTTTGCCGCATGGGGTTATCCGGGTTCCACAGGCCCTGACCCATCACTCTGGCATAACCCTGGGCATTTTGCAGGCGATCGCGGTACTTCAGGTTTGGGGCGCGGGTGACGGCCAAGCCATACCCGGCCTTGAGGATCGCTTCATTGAGGAAGGTATCGCCTTGCCACAGGTAGCCTAGCCAGCGTTGATAGGTATCCTGGGTCTGGGCGTCCAGTTCCACTAGGACGGGTTGCTGATTGATAAGGGTTTCTAGATAGGCTTTGGCCTCGGCTCCCCACGGTTCCTGGGCGAGATCCGGCGCATCCAGGCCAATCAGACGCACGGTTTGGGCAATGGTTGTCTGGCTGCCTAACCCCAATACCTCGATCGTCTGTCCACTCAGGACCCGTCGCACTTGCACGATCGTGCCTTGGGGTGGGGTCGGTAACTGGCAAGCGGTGAGTATCAAGCTAAGCGTGAGTAGCAGTATACCGAAGTAGCCCCTTGCTGGGAATTTGCACATGAACCTGATCCTGTTCCTCGTGGTTTGTCAACCGTAAATTGTAGGGTTGCTGATCGGCTCCCAGCCCCTTCGACAGAGCGCAGGTTGACTGGGACTCATTCGTTCGGGCTGAGCCAGTCGAGGCCCTCATTTTAAGCTTGACACTGTACTAGCCGTCTGTCATGGCTAAAATGGAAACTTGTAGGCTGGGTGTCGAGTCTGCGAGACCCAGCACCCTAAACCGCTTGGTTGGGTCACACGGCGTTTGCCCCAACCTACAAAATCCAGCTTGATAGACCACTAGGACACTTGGTTCATGACAAACGTCAACAAGCGGTTTTTGATTATTCGTATTCCAGAACACGCTTTTTTTTCAACACTTTTGGGTTTAATGGTGAGCCTGGTTGTTGCAATGGGGATGGGCGGCACGATCATGCTGACCTATTTTTTTGTCGATCGTTGGCTGTATAACCATACTTACCGGCCAGCCGCAGTGAACAGTTTCCACGGTTGCGCCGCCTTTAACCCACCCCCCGAACAAACGGTTGTGGCCATGCGCTGGGATGTGCGATCGCAGACCTGCCGCTATCGCACCCGCTCATCCGCAGATTAGGGATTGGTAACCTCCCCGTGGCGATCGGAGTCACCCAAGCGGTCAAAAAACGTATCAACTCCGTTCCAGCACGGATGATAGCGGGAACACTAGGAAATAAGAGACACTAGGGCAGGAAACTGTCATGCTTAACCTAAGCGCTTGTCAGTTGGCGTCGAGCTTGGGAAACCCACAGCTTACGGTGTTGGGTTGCACGGTGTTTGGCCCAATCTACACAATTAAGGTGACAGAGCCGTAGGCTAGTATGGTCGGTTCGATGGCAGCCATTGCTTGAATGTCATTAGGGTGAAAGTTCGCATACCCATAATGTTATGGACCCTCGTCAACATCAAGCTCATCAAACGGGTGAGACCGTTGATCGTCTGGACTTGTTAGCGTCAGGCTGGCTGAGTCGCCCGATCCAGGCGATATTGGAGGGTGCATTTGATGCAATGGTGGTGGTGGATCAAACGGGTCGCTGTGTTGCGGTTAACCCCGCCGCCTGTCAGCTTTGGGATCTGCCGCAATCCGCCTTAAGCGATCGTCCCCTCACGGATTTTACGAACCCCACCGATGAACTGGGTCGCCTTTGGCCCCTAGCCCCCCAATCAGATACCTTACTGCGGGGCGAAGGCTGTCTACGCTGCTCCCCTACCCGGATGCGCCAGGTGGCCTTTACGCTAGCCATTAACACTTGGCCCGCTCACCATTTGCTCACCCTGCGCGATCGAGGCGAGTCCCCCCAGCCCGATTGGTTAGAAGGGGTCCTGGAAGCGATCCCTGACCCAATTTTTCTCAAGGATGGCCAAGGCCGCTGGCAACGGGTTAACCAGGCCGCGCTAGACCTTTTCCAGTTAGACCGGCTTGAGTATCAGGGGCGGACCAATGCGGAAATAGCCGAATTAACTGATTTTTACCGAGAAACCCTCTTGACCTGTCTCGATAGTGACGAGGTAGCTTGGACACAACGCCGTTCAATCCGGATTGAGGAAGTGATCCCCCAACCGATTGGGACGGCGCGAACCTTTGATTTTTATAAGGTACCTCTCTTTCATGCCAATGGTCACCGCCAGGGCTTAGTGGTCGTGGGTCGAGATATTACTGAGCACAAACAGGCAGAGCTAGCGCTGCGGGAAAGTGAACTGCGGTTTCGCACGGTGTTTAGACAGGCCCAGATCGGGATTGCGGTCTGTGCTCCCCCCGACTTTAGTTTGGGGATCAGCAATCCCTTCTTTTGGGCATTTACCGGCTACAGTCCGGATGAGTTGGCCCAAATGGACTTTGCCGCCATTACCCATCCGGAGGATTTGGTGATCGAACAGGAACTCCTCGATGCCTGTTTGACCCAGCGCCAGCCCAATTATCAGCTTGAAAAACGATATCTACGCAAGGATGGTCAGGTGCGTTGGGGGAGTTTGAGTGCCTCCCTCACCTGGGATGAGCAGGGACAACTTCAGTTGCTCTTTGCAATGGTCCAGGATATCCACGATCGCAAACTCGCAGAAGCCACCCTACGGGAGCGGGATGAGCAGCTACGCTCAATTTTTGATCATGCCATGGTCGGCATGGCCTTGATCGATCCCAGTGGCTGTGTGATTGCGGCGAATGAGGCGGATTGCCGGTTTCTGGGTTATTCCCAAGCGGAACTCATCGGTCGCCATTTTTCCGAGTTTACCTATCCAGAGGATCTCACGATCGATCAACAGCTTTATCAAAACCTCCTCCAGGGCATCTTGACCAGTTACGTCATCGATAAACGTTATCTGCGTAAAGATCGCACCCTGGTGTGGGGACGCTTGAGTGTATCCCTGGTCAGGAATGCGGATCACTCAGTGCGCTATACCGTGATTGTGTGTGAGGATATTACCGATCGCAAGCAGGCGGAGGAAAATCTACGACGCTATGAACGCATGGTGGCCGCAACCCCGGATGGTATGGCCCTCCTCGATCGTAATTATTGTTACCTAGCCGTTAATCAAACCTATCTGGATTGGCATCAAAAATCCGCCGAGCAGGTCATTGGCTATACCGTGGCCGAGGTCATCGGTGCCGAACGCTTTACCCGGACCTTGAAACCCTACCTGGACTATGCCCTTTCAGGCCGGGTGGTACGTCATCAAGAGTGGTGGACCTCCCCAGCCCTGGGGCAGCAATTTATCGGTGTTACCTATGCGCCCTATGCGGATGAACAAGGGAGCATTTCAGGGGTCGTCATCTCGCGCCGTAATTTAACCGACCTCAAGCAGGCAGAAATAGCCCTGCAACAACTGGCAGAGCGGGAGCTGCTCCTGGCTACGATTAATAACCGAATGCGCCAAAGCCTGGATCTCAAGAGCGTTTTACAAACGGCGGTGTCAGAGGTGCGCGCTTTCCTCCAAACCGATCGCGTTCTGGTCTATCGCCTCAACGCCAGAGGCAATGGTACGGTGGTGGCGGAATCCGTAGCCGAGGGCTGGATTTCGCTGGCAGGCTTTATTATTCGTGATCCTTGCCTGAGCCACGATCGCGTGTTGACCGCCCTGGCCCACGGTAAGGTCCAAGCCATTACCGATATGGGGCACACCCGATTGAATCCCTGTTATGGGGAGATGTTGAACCAGTTCCAAGTCCAAGCCAACCTGGCCCTACCGCTGTTACAAGGCGATCGCGTGTGGGGGCTGCTGATTGCGCATCACTGTCAGGCCCCACGCCACTGGCAGTACGAAGAAATTGATTTACTGAAGCAACTGACGGGGCAATTGGCGATCGCCATCCAACAGTCAGAACTCTATCGTCAAGTACAGGACCTCAATACCGATCTGGAACATCAGGTCACCATCCGCACGGCAGAACTGCAACAGGCCATTCAGTTTGACGAGCTACTCAAACGCATTACCGATAAGGTCCGTGATAGCCTGGATGAGCAGCAAATCCTGCAAACCGTGGTGCAAGAATTAGTCCAGGGGATGTTGGTAGAATGTTGCCATACGGGCATTTATAACGAAACCTATACCACCTCAACGATTACTAACGAGTTTATTCGGGATCTCAAAAGTGCCCTGGGTACCACGATTGAAATGGCCACCGCCCCCCATACCGAGGTCTATACCGATCTGCTCCAGGGTAAAACCTGCATTTTTGGCGATTTAGTCCCCGATCCCCTGCGATCGGACACCCGTCTGTTTGCAATTCTGGCCTGTCCCATTGTGGATGATCAGAATGTTTTAGGTGACCTTTGGGTTTTCAAGCATCGCGGCGATATCTTTAATGACCAGGAAATTCGCCTGGTGCAACAGGTCGCGAACCAATGCGCGATCGCCCTCCGCCAGTCTCGACTCTATCAAGCTGCCCAAACCCAAGTACTGGAACTGGAACGCCTGAATCAGTTAAAGGATGACTTCCTCAGCACCGTCTCCCATGAACTGCGGACACCGATGTCGAATATAAAAATGGCCACCCAAATGCTAGAGATTCAACTAACCAGTTTGGGTATTTTAGGGGCTACTGCCAGTGAAGAAGCTAAGCTCGCCCAAGTCAATCGCTATTTTAATATTTTGCAAGAAGAGTGCCAGCGAGAAACGACTCTCATCAATGATTTACTGGATTTGACCCGTCTTGATATCAACCCCGACCCCTTTCATGCCATTCAAATTGAGTTACATTCCTGGCTTTTTCTGATTGTGGAACCATTCAGCCATCGGATACGATCACAACAACAAAAACTGGACATTCACATTCCCAAGACCCTAACCCTAGAAACAGACCTGACCTATTTGGAACGGATTCTGCGGGAATTGATCAACAATGCCTGTAAATACACCCCCCGTGGCGAGACCATTAGCATTACTGCCCAGCCAACGGCGACGGGGATAGAACTGCGGATTTGCAATACAGGTGTGGAAATTCCGCCTGCTGAATTGGAACGGGTGTTCGATCGCTTTTATCGCATCCCCAGCCATGATCCCTGGCAGCACGGTGGGACGGGTTTGGGTCTTGCCTTAGCAAAACGATTTATCGAATTTTTGGGTGGCACTATTCGGGTTGAGTCTGCATCGAACCGTACCGAATTTGTGCTGAATTTGCCGACGCACTTACCCAGATTCGAGCCGGTATTCTAGGCCCGTGCCCTAAGCCCGTGCCCTAAGCCCATGTCATCTTCATAGCAGTCAGCGTCCTTGTCACCCTTGGGAGAGTGAGAAGCGCAATCGGGATAAAACCATTTCTTCAGGCTGTACCAATCATCTTGTGTACGTGTCGTAATCTTGTGTACGTGTCATGCCGTCTCTTAGGCATAGACTGAACCGCCTCCCTAATGCGCGGAATAACCGCAGACAGGCACTCTGAGTTGACGTTCCCTTTCCCCCAGTCCTCTTCTCGGCTGAGAACAACACAAGAGGTTGAGAGCGTCTACCGGAATTCCCCCTTAAAGGGGGACCTTGCGCATTAGGTCACGGATCACATTGTCCTTCACCATCAGCAAACGCGAGGCTTGCAACAACAGATCGAGGGCCTGCTCGTGACTCATCTGGCTCAAGGACTCTTCCACCAAGCGCATTTGGAATTGCTGCTCCAAGGAAAGCTCAAAGGCTGCCGGGTTCATATTACGGTCCTCCATTAAGTTCCGTTAAGTAAAGTTACCTACCGCCGCTAGCAGATTACCGTTGGCGTATTATAGTAGACACACTCTCCTACAACTAAACGTGCATTTTTGTGCGTCTTTTTACAAATTTTAACTCAAAAGTCTTGAAATGCCGACATCGACCCATGTCGCCCGCCGTCAGAGTCAATAAATAGTGTTTAAGAATTTTAAGGACACTACATCTAGTGTTTTATTTCGTCATGCTGGCTTTATCTTTCTTGATGAAAATAATCTAGATTAGCCCGATCGCGGCGGGATCAAAGCCAGGGTCTGACGGAACAGGGGGAATCCAGGATAATAGGGATGTCGCCATCGTGTAGTCTCGGTTGATTGTTAAGGACGATCCAACTATGAAAAAGTTTGTTTATTGGCTGATGGGGGACAAGGCGGGTCGCACGATCGTCGGGACCTGGAATTGGCTGTGGGGGTTGCCGGTCGAGTCGGGCGGGCCGGTGGCCGTGGCCGTGGCGGAGGAGTCATTGCAGTCGATGCAAGCCTCGGTGCAAAAGCTGGCCCAGGCGGTTGCGACCCAAATGGCAGCCTATGAGCGGGCGAAACAGAAGTACGAGCAAAAGGCCAAGGAGATGGCAACCCTGGAGCAGCAGGCGATGACAGCCCAGCAGCAGGGCAATGAGGAAGCGGCCCGTTTGGCTATGGTCCAAGTGATTCAGATCGAACAACTCCTGCCCCAGTTGGAGGCCCAAGTCCAGCAAGCCGATCAGTTTGTTAAGGCATCCAAGGAAAAACTGAACCGGGAGCGGATGAAGCTGGAACAGTACAAGGCCGATATGCAAAATATGAAGGATCTAGCAGAGATCAATGAAGCCCTAGCGGCGATCGCCCAAGTGAATAACGAGTTTGACATTAGCTCGGCTCGTTCTCAGTTCGAGTCGGCAAAGAATGCTGTCCAGCGTCGCAACCTGCAACAAAAAGCCTTGGCAGAAGTTTCGGAAAATCCCGCCGAACAACTCCAGGCAGAGCTACAGCAAATGAGCCTCGATCAGGAAGTGGCCCGGCGCCTACAACGCCTAGGTGGGCAACCCGATGCGGCAATGCTGCCCCCGGAGCAAGCACCCGCTGAATAATGGCTGCGACTGTAGCGTAGAGCATTGGCGATCGCAGGGTACCAGGTTTATTTATTTAAAGGTACGTCTTGCGCTCAAGCTAACGCTAGGACCAAAGACACACAACATAAGGATTACACGCATGGCACAAAAAAGCGGCCCCCCACCGATCGTCTTTATTCTTCTATTCCTGATCCTGGCCGGGGGCGGGGTGTACTGGTTCCTGTTCCGGCAACAGCCAGCGGGGGGGCCAGTGGTGCCCAATGGGAGTCCGGCGGCAACTTTTCCCAATGCCACCTCGCCGCCACCCCCCAATGGCGAGGGCGGGCTTCCCAATAGTAACTTTCCCCCACCGGCAACGGTGCCAGCAGGGACGATCGTGCGGATTGATGGGTCCACCAGTATGGTTATGATTAACCAGCATCTCAAGCAAGGTTTTCAACGCCAGTTTCCAGGAACCACGGTAGCCACGAACGCGATCGGGACGGACCAGGGGCTTCAGGCCCTCGCAGCAGGCCAAATTGATTTGGCGGCAGCCTCACGCCCCCTCACGCCCCAGGAGCAATCCCAGGGGCTGGTGGCGGTACCCATTACTGTTGATGCGATCGCCGTGGTCATTGGGGTTAATAATCCTTTCACCAGGAGCCTCACACCGGAGCAAGTGGAGGGGATTTTTACGGGCAAAATCATCAACTGGTCACAGGTGGGAGGTCCCAACGCGATCATTCGGGTGATTAACCGACCTGCGGTGAGTGGGACACACCAGGCGTTTCAGGAAATGGTGTTGCGCGGACAACCGTTTGGGACGACGCCGAATATCGCCACGCTGCCCCGTGACGCCACGACGCCGATGCTCCAGGCCCTTGGGGTGGATGGGATTGGATATGCTACCTATGATCAGGTGGCGACCCAACGCACCGTGCGATCGGTCCCGATTAATGGGGTGACGCCCGATTCCCCCAGCTATCTCTATCAGCGCACGTTGTATTACGTGTATAAAAATCCAGCATCGCCAGCAGTGCAGGCATTCCTGGGATATACGCTTTCACCCCAAGGACAACAGGCGATGTGAGGGGGGAAGAGCAGCAAAACTACTAAGACCCGAAGGACACGCGGGGGAGGTCGGGTCTAATACTGTGAACATAAAGTTTTGCAACGTTGGTCGTACTGACTCAAGAATCTCCGCGCTTTTAGGCTGGGGAGTGTCCAATAAATGGTGGACTGCACTAGGGCGGGTAGACTGGGATTGTTGACACTCGTAACCTGTACGCAGGATAGCCTCAGATGATGAGTTGGGATGCAGAATCCTCCATTACTGGCGGGTTGACGCCGGGGAATCGCCCGGTGCAGAAGGCTTGGGTTGAGCAACTGGAAGCGTTTGTCCGTAACCACCAGCATACCCTCGCTGCCCTGAATTGGGCTTTATATCTGGAACAAGGGGCTGAAAAAGACACGATCGGCGTTGATTTTGAACCCACTCCCCACCTCGTTTTCTGCCGCCGTGAGGCGATCGCGGCCCTCAATGAGCAGGTCAACAACCAACTGCGCGAAATTATCGGCATCCTCAACGGTCATAAGCCAGAACAGGAGGTCTTTATCCTAGGGATTGGACCGGGGCAAAGTTGCGAATTTAAGCTGATCCAATTCCAACCAGATCCAGCCCCCCCGACCTGTTACGAGCAGCGATCGCCTAGCATTGCCACTGGAGAAACCATCTCCCCGTCCGAGCTAGCCGCCCAATTGGATGAGGAACTCAATCGCCTTTCCTAAGCCCCTTGGAGCCTCACAAAGAGCTAAATGCGAGTATTTTTACTCACCGGAAACATAAAATGTTTAACTTTTCTGTTCATGAAAAACATTTACTTGGCGTTCGTGTCATGCTTAAGGTGGTAAGGCACTGATCCTCTGGTGCAGTGCTCCTTTAACGCTTAGACCTCGACCATCCCAGCCCTTCACCCCTTCAGTGCCAAGCCGTCGTCGCGCGATTGTCAGGGAGAAGGATCATGTTTCTCAAACATCAACCCAGTCAACAACTCGTAGAAGTCCTCACGCTGCAAGATCTGTGGGACCCCTGCTTGACGCAAATTATGGGGCGTTTCCATGCGGGCGAAGAACTGCAAGAACCGGAAACCTTTGAAAAAGCTGAGCTAGTTTTCCCATCGGACGAAGGCTTGCCCGAATGCTGGCTCAACCCCCACTACCGCGATCGCAGCAGCCCTCACCTGAAACCCATGCCGGCCTTAGCGCGGTAGCCTCGCGTGCATAACCCAGTAAAAAAGTTGGGCGGGCTAACGCTAGGCATGCTTAGGAGGGTGTAGAGAAGGTTGGGTCTGCACTGCAGGGGACCCACTGACAAAACCTTAGCAAGGCGGAGGTTCAGCGAAGCCGATCGCCCCTGATGATCCAGGATCATGGCTCCATCGGAGGGGGCGATCGATCATCGTGGAAAAGGCCGATCGCGGCAATAGCTTGGCGGCAGCCTAGGCATATCGGCAAGATTCGGCAGATTCGGCAGGGCAACATCTGTAGCGGTACACTTTCCGCTAAGATCAAGGGTGCTTGTCAATACATCCTTTTGGAAGAATTTCTGTACTTGGGTTGAGGAATTGTCATGAGTGAAGATGAGATTTTTGCCAAAGTCCAAAAAATTGTTGCAGAACAATTGAGTAAGGACGCGGCGGAAGTGACGCCTGAAGCCAGTTTTGCCAATGATTTGGGTGCGGATTCTCTGGATACCGTGGAATTGGTGATGGCCCTTGAAGAAGAGTTTGAAGTCGAAATCCCCGATGAAGATGCGGAAAATATTGCCACCGTGCAAGCGGCGGTAGACTACATCCGCAACAAGGTCGCTGCCTAAACAAGCTTGGTTTCAGGCGCAGGCATTGAGGCCACCCTGTTGGGGCAGGCCGTTAGCCACCCTTCCTGTTCTCTACCTTTTTGTGTATTCATGGCAAGTTCGGAGCTAAAGCGCGTTGTTATCACTGGTCTGGGCGCAATCACTCCCCTCGGCAATACCCTCGCCGACTACTGGGAGGGGTTACGCACGGGGCGTAACGGCATTGGTCCGATTACCCGATTCGATCCGGCCCGTCATGCCTGTCGCATTGCCGGGGAAGTCAAAGACTTTGACCCCCATGATTTCATGGACCCCAAAGATGCCAAACGCATGGATCGCTTTGCCCAGTTTGCCGTGGCAGCCAGTCAGCAGGCCCTAACCGATGCCCAATTCGTCATCAATGATCTTAATGCCGAGCAGGTGGGCGTGGTCATTGGGACGGGCGTGGGGGGCATCAAGGTGATGGAGGACCAGCAGGAGATTAACCTCACCAGGGGACCGAGTCGCTGTAGCCCCTTTATGGTGCCGATGATGATCGGCAATATGGCTGCCGGGTTGACGGCCATCCATGTCGGAGCCAAGGGACCCAATTCCTGTGCGGTGACGGCCTGCGCAGCGGGGTCCAACTCCATTGGCGATGCCTTCCGGCTGGTGCAGCACGGCTATGCCCAAGCGATGCTGGGGGGCGGTGCGGAAGCCGCGATTACGCCGTTATCCGTAGCGGGGTTTGCTTCGGCCCGTGCCCTTTCTACCCGTAATGAGGACCCGGCCCATGCCTGTCGGCCCTTCGATCGCGATCGCGATGGCTTTGTCATGGGCGAAGGGGCGGGGGTGTTGTTGTTGGAAGAACTGGAACATGCGCGGGCGCGGGGTGCCCGGATCTATGCCGAAATCGTGGGCTATGGCATGACCTGTGATGCCTACCACATGACGGCTCCCTCCCCAACGGGCGAAGGGGCCACGCGGGCAATGCAACTGGCCCTGAAGGATGCGGCTCTAGCGGCCACCGACGTGGATTATGTCAACGCCCACGGCACCAGTACTCCCGCCAATGATTCCACGGAAACGGCGGCGATTAAGCGGGCACTGGGCGACCATGCCTATCGGATTGCCGTCAGTTCCACTAAATCCATGACCGGGCACCTGCTGGGTGGATCGGGCGGGATTGAAGCCGTTGCCACGGTGATGGCGATCGCTAACGATACCGTTCCCCCCACGATTAACCTGGAAAATCCGGACCCCGCCTGTGACCTGGACTATGTGGCGGGTCAAGCCCGTGCCCAAGCTGTGAATGTTGCCTTGTCCAATTCCTTTGGCTTTGGTGGCCACAACGTCACCCTGGCCTTCCGGAAATATGCCGACTAAACAAGACCTCGGAGGTTTTGAAAACCTCCGAGGTCTTTCCCGATGTCTCTCTTGATTCTTGCTCGCGGGTCCCCGTCAATGGTAATGGTGAAGAGAATCGATCGCTTGCATTGCAAAGCCATGCGCGGCTTGCTGTGATGCCAATGTAGTGCTTGTTTGTTTCTGCCCGATGCACGTTTGTGCTGTCCTTAACCCTCGCACAGTAGATCACTATGGTTGTTGCCTCCCAATCTTTGGAAGAACTTTGTATTAATGCGATTCGCTTTCTGGCGATCGATGCGGTTGAAAAGGCCAAATCCGGTCACCCCGGCCTGCCGATGGGCGCAGCCCCAATGGCGTTTGTTCTGTGGGACCAGTTCATGCGGTTTAACCCCAAAAATCCCAAGTGGTTTAACCGCGATCGCTTTGTCCTCTCCGCCGGCCACGGCTGTATGTTGCAGTATGCCCTGCTCCACCTAACGGGTTACGACAGTGTTAGCCTGGACGACATCAAGCAATTCCGCCAGTGGGGGTCGGTTACCCCTGGCCACCCAGAAAACTTTGAAACCCCCGGTGTGGAAGTCACCACCGGCCCCTTAGGCCAAGGGATTGCCAATGCGGTGGGTCTAGCGATGGCGGAAGCCCACTTGGCAGCTCGCTTCAATAAACCCGACTGCACCCTGGTGGATCACTACACCTACGTCATTCTGGGGGATGGCTGCAACATGGAAGGGGTCTCTGGGGAAGCCTGTTCCCTGGCGGGTCACCTGGGCCTGGGTAAGCTGATCGCTCTCTACGACGACAACCATATTTCGATCGATGGCTCGACCGACATTTCCTTCACGGAAGATGTGGGCAAGCGCTTTGAAGCCTATGGTTGGCATGTTCAGCATGTGCCCAATGGGAATACGGATCTGAAGGCCATTGCCGATGCGATCGCGGCAGCTAAAGCAGTCACCGATAAACCCTCGCTGATTAAGGTCACCACGACGATCGGCTACGGCTCCCCCCAAAAGGCCAACACGGCAGGGGTCCACGGTGCCCCCTTAGGCGGGGATGAAATCAAGGCAACCCGCGAGAACTTGGGTTGGCCCTACGGTCCCTTTGAGATTCCGGCTGATGTGCTGAGTCATATGCGCAAGGCGGTCGATCGCGGTGCTAGCCTCGAAGCCGAATGGCAGAAAACCCTGGCTACCTACCGTACCCAGTATCCCGATGCGGCACAGGAATTTGAACGGATGTTGGCGGGCACCCTGCCTGATGGTTGGGAACAATCCTTGCCCAAGTACACCAGTGCCGACAAGGCGATCGCCACCCGCAAGCATTCGGAAATTACCCTGAATGCCTTGGCTCCGGCCCTACCGGAACTCATCGGCGGTTCGGCGGACTTGACCCACTCCAACCTGACGGAACTCAAGATCTCCGGCGACTTCCAGAAGGGCCAATATGGCAACCGCAACCTGCGCTTTGGCGTGCGTGAACATGGCATGGGGTCAATTTGCAATGGCATTGCCCTGCATAACTCTGGTCTGATTCCCTACTGTGCCACCTTCCTGGTCTTTGCGGACTATATGCGGGCAGCTATGCGCCTATCGGCATTGTCGGAAATTGGGGTTATTTACGTGATGACCCACGACTCGATTGGTCTTGGGGAAGACGGTCCCACCCACCAACCCGTGGAAACGATCGCCTCGCTCCGGGTCATCCCCAATATGTTGGTCATGCGTCCCGCAGACGGCAATGAAACCTCCGGGGCTTATAAGGTTGCCGTTGCCAATCGTCATCGGCCTACGGTGATTGCCTTCTCGCGGCAAAATCTGCCCAACTACGATGAAACCACGATCGACGGAGTAAGCCGGGGCGCATACATTATTTCCGACAGTGAGGGCACTCCTGACTTGATCTTGATCGGCACGGGTAGTGAACTGCACCTCTGTGTGCAAGCTGCTGAGCAACTGCGGGCCACTGGGGCCAAGGTGCGCGTCGTGTCCATGCCCTGTTGGGAACTGTTCGACGAGCAGGATGCCGACTACAAGGAATCGATTCTGCCCAAGGCCGTGACCAAGCGGTTAGCCGTGGAAGCCGGATCGACCTTTGGCTGGTGTCGTTATGTGGGGGATGCCGGTGCCGTGATTGGGATCGATCGCTTTGGCGCATCGGCTCCCGGCAATGTCTGCATGGAGAAGTTTGGCTTTACGGTGGAGAATGTGGTGGCCAAAGCTAAGGCGCTGCTGAGCTAAGCCCATTTCCCATTAAGCCCCATTTGATGACGCCCGGATCGCTCCCTGAAGAGGTCTGGGCGTTTTTCCAGCCGTTTTGAGTTTTAAGTTTTGAGTTTCCTGTGGTAAATCTCTAGTGCATCGCCAAGCTTATAGCCGTTCCCTCCCTAATGAAGTACTGTCAAGCTTTGTAAACAAGGGGCTTAAGCCCTTTGTCTGTACCTCACTAAATATGGAAGTGCTGTAAACCGTAGGGGCTGAGCCTGTTGAAGCCTGAATTGCCAGCCCTGACTACCCTGAACGTTTCAAAGGATATTCGAGCTTATCTGCAACCCTACAATTTATGGGCCTGGATCTCAGCTAGCCAGTAGCCGATCGCAATGCCGAGCAAACTGGCTCCCAAATCCAACAGGCTAAATGTGCGGTTCTTAGAAAGCATTTGTAACCCCTCTTCAATTATCGTCAAGCTTGTAAAGAGAACTGGCCAGAAGGGTAATCCTGGTAATCCTCGCCAGTGAAGGCGTCGCAAGAGGCGATGCCCCAGGTAGGAGCCAATCCCATAAATGACAACATGTCCTACCTTGTCAAAGAACGGGACTACTTGAATGATGCTGGGTAGGTTACCGCGATAGGCCAGGTCTAAAATCACGCCCAGTAGGGCTAGAAAATAAAGGCCCAATAGGACGCCCACTACAGGGGTCCACGGGAAGGTGCGGCGTGGTGTTGGTTTGCGCAAAATGCCTACCCCACAAGCGTTGAGAACGTCGTTTGTGATCGAACAACCCGCAATCAACTCAGCTTAGTCAACCGTTCCGGAATACATCACGATCGGGGGCTGAGTTTCGGGGATGGGAGCGTTACCCGTTTGGGAGAAGCTAGCCATAGCTGAGAATGCGTTGAGATAACACGAGATAAAGATTTTCAGCGATATTCTAGGCGTTTGGGCAATCTGCTTGTAGGCTAGCAGTGTGTAGCTTCCCCTGGAGGATACCAAGATGAAGTCACCCGTCTGGATTTTACTGATCGCGTTCAACCTACTGGGCCTTAGCCAGCCCACCCTAGCGCAAGTGGGAACGCCCCGTCCTGGCTATCAACCAGAGCAATCCGCCGAACCGGAAGAACCGAGAGGGTCTGCGGCTGATTTGCTGGTATACGATGCCGATTTATCGACGATCGATCTCGAAGTTTCTCAGCCGCCCAACACCCTGATTCTGCCCGATCACGCTGAGTCGCCCAGTGTGGGTCCGATTCAGCCCCAGAATTCCTTGATCTGGCTACCCAATAACGAAGCCCCCAGCGATCGCCTGCGGCTAAGTGGCTCGTAATTACGGGCGATCCTCCTATGTTGCAAACGTTTTGGCAATGGCTTCGGCAACTTTGGCAGCGGCTACAACGGTGGTTTGGCCATCGCCCCGCTGCCGATTTACCCCCAACCCCGGCCCCCTCTCCTGCCTCGACGCGATCGGCGGCTGAATACGAGGCATTGTTCTTAGCCCTATTAGACAATCCTGAACTAACCTCCGGTCGCTTTAAAGGCTGGTTAATCAGTAAGAATCTTACGGAAGATGACCTCATGGCGTGGTTGCAGCAGTTTGGCGATCGCCTGCAAGCCAACCCGGATCAACACCAGGAGTTGGCCCAACGGTTAATTCAATTTGGATCGATTGTTAATGGCCCCACTGCCCAATCTGCCCTACAGTTGGGGAAGAAAATTTATGCGCCCCCCCCAGAACCGGAGCCGGGTGAGTGGGATGTCATTGAGGCCGTTTTTAAGGGTAACCCTTTGGGGGCATGATGAGTGTTCGATTCAGGTTGGCACCTAAATAGCGCATCATCCAGAACGGTAGTGATAAATACGAATTTCGGGGTTAATCTTGTCAAAATTAGAATGGATCGTGCGCTTTTCCAGATACCGCTCTCCCAATTCTTGATGATTTAACAAATCAGGCCAGGGTTCGGAACGATAGGCAAAAACCTTTTCGTAGCCTAACGTCCCCTGCTCCAGTTGGGTAAAAAATTCGTATTGGGGCGATCCAATTGCGAAACGACGAATATCGTAGCCACTGGTCGTAATGACATACTCAAAGTTGTTCTGCTTCAGGTGGGAGATCGTTGGTTCCATTGCAATATCCACATGGTCATAGTGTTCTTCAAGTCGGGGTAAATAGCGCTTTGCTCCAGTGGCCAAAATGCTGGCATCTTCGGCTATGTTAGCGGCCATCCACGCTTCAATAGTGTAGCGGGAGTCGTACTTCATTAAGACATTAACTGAGTAGCTATAGAAGAAACTGTAGATGAAAATGAGGCCAATAATAAGCGATCGCCACAACCATCGATAACGTTTGACTGGATTATTAACCTGATCTTGAATTTGAAACTGTTGTGCTAACCACTGCCCTCCAAAAATGGTTAGGATAAGATTAAGGGGAAGAAGATAGCGCACATCATTAAACACAATCACCGTGATATAGGTTAAATAGTAGGAAATTAGAGGGACCCAAAGCATGAGTGCAAGGGCGTGTTGCCGTGGTTTCCGCATGGCCACGATCAAGCCCACTAAACAAACGAGATACAGGGGCCAACCAAATGCAAAGCGAATATGCCGCCAGCTTTGCCAGAACATTTGTAAATGTCCACCGAGGGTTTGCTCGTAGCGGGGGACGACGCTTGCAGAACCAGCGGTAATCAGTTCCAGATGTTGTAGGAAGCCCTGCCAATTGAAAATAATATTGTTCAACACGATAAATGTGGTAATCCCAGCCAATAACGTGTATAGGAGGCGTGGATCACGTAATATCTGTAGCCAAAGCGGTGAGGGTTGTCGCGTGTCGGGGTGTTGCTTGAGAAACTGGTAATACTGCCAGAGAATAAAAAACGGAGTGAGGATATAAAAACCGTAGGCTTGATCTTTGGTCGAAACGGCGATCGCAGCCACAATCGCAAACAAAATATAGTCCTTCAATAAATGCTCTTTAAGAATTCGTACATAGAAAATAAAGGATATTATCACCCAAAATAGATAGGGCACATCCAGATTTACAACTTTGGAATAATAGACCATTGGCAAGAGAACAGCCATCATCAGGGCTGACCATAATGCCGCTGATTGGGAATAGATTGCCTTGGCTAGACAGTAGACTAATCCGACGATCGCGACTCCCATAGCCACACTCAGCGATCGACCGATATAAAACAGAATTGTATAGGTTTCTAGATCTTCACTAAGCCGAGTCCAGTCACCTTGGTTTAGCCAGTAAACGGGTGTATATAGAATCGCTAATAGATAAAAGTGGAAAGGCGGATATTTTTCGGACCAACCATTGGTAAATCCAGCCTGCATTCCCCGCAAAACCTGGGACGGCAGGACCTCATCCACGGCCCAAGCACTAAAACTTGGCAGCCCCCAACCGATCCCATCGCAATAGAGGCAAAAACTTAAACCTAGAATCGTGACTAATAGAAAATGTTGAGGTTGAAATCGTTGTCTCAAGAGGCTTATGTGTGCTGCTGACAGGCCCATCATACTCCAATCCCTAGCCCGACAGCAGCCTCCCCTAACAGCCTTTACTGGCAAGCTAGAGCTGAAATGGTGTAGGCGTTGTTATTTGCGCCCCCAATGCGGAAGTTAATTTGATGCGGCTGACGGCCTGTTGGCGATTGGAACGGCAGACTGTAGGTACGGCCTCGCTCTAGGGGTACGCGGCGCTCAAAAGCAGTCGAGGAAGAACGATCGGGGTAAATCATGTTAATCGTGGCATCGTACTGAGCGTTGTTTTCGGGCGTCATCACGGCCACATAAAAGGAAAAAGGTGTCCCGGCTGGAACCGCAAAATCCGTGTTCCAATTATTCGATCGCACAATTCCCACCGTGGGGGTGTTAATCCGCTTGCGAATATGGGTTTGCCCCGTGCTAATCTCCCGCAAATATTGACAGCTAGAGTTAGGGTCCGTGCTGGCTGGTTGCGTTTGGGCGATCGCCGGGGGGAGGCCGCTCAGCGAGAAACACACCCCTAGCCCCCCCATAATGCCCACCGCCTGACGACCCAACGTCGTTTTATTCATTTTCATAACCGTATCTTTGAGCGACATAGAAATCGAGCCACAGTATAGCCCCCCCTTCGATAACTGCAAAAAATGGGCACAAAATTGCCCCCTACGTCCGTATGCTGGGTATGGGATAGGCGGTAGGATAGGGCCTGCCCCCGCAGTGGGGAAGGTTGTGATTCGGAATTGGGAGGAGGCGATCAGGATGGTGACCCCAGCGACAGTTTGTGTAACGGTGCCAGCAACGACGGCGAATTTGGGACCTGGATTTGATTGTCTGGGGGCGGCCCTAACCCTCTATAACCGCTTTACGTTTACCTCTCTCCCAACAGCGACACTCCCCGTAGAGATTCGGATGACGGGGGTTGAGGCCGATCGCGTCAGCACCGGACCCGACAATCTGCTGTACCAATCCTTCCTCCGGCTGTATCAAGAGATTGGGCAAACACCACCGCCCGTGCGCATTGAGGTGGTAATGGCGGTGCCCCTGGCACGGGGATTGGGCAGTTCGGCGACGGCGATTGTGGGGGGCCTTGTTGCCGCCAATGTGCTAGCTGGGGAGCCACTATCAACAATGGTCATTCGGGATCTGGCGATCGCGATCGAGGGCCATCCCGACAATGTTGTCCCCGCGCTGTTGGGCGGGTGTCAGTTAGCCGTACAAAACGAGGGGATAGGGGAGTGGGTGATTTGTGAACTCCCCTGGCATGAGACGATCGTGGCCGTTGTGGCTATTCCCGAATTTGAACTATCGACCCAGGCAGCCCGCCAAGTCTTGCCGACCCAGTATAGCCGTGCCGATGCCATCTTTAATGCCGCCCATCTGGGGCTATTAGTCCAGGCATTAGCGACGGGCAATCCCCTGTGGTTACAGGCTGCCCTAGCCGATCGCATTCACCAACCCTACCGTCAATCCTTAATTCCCGGTTATGAATCTGTCCAAACCGCCGCGCAGGCCGCAGGCGCCTATGGCCTAGTCATTAGTGGCGCAGGCCCCACATTACTGGCTCTGACCTCCCTCGCCCAAGCCCCGGCAGTGGCAACGGCAATGGTCACAGCCTGGCAGGGGGTCGGCATCCGGTCCACCGCCATGCCCTTGGCGATCGCTGCCCAGGGCACCCAGACCCAGACGGTCCAGGCAGCGATGGGCAAGACACCGTGATTTCCCTCACGTCCATTACTGGAATGGGTCACCGCTAACGACGCGAACTATCACGACGGGGGGGACAGCCCATCACTGAGAGCCGGGGGAATACCGTCGATACTAAAGATATCGAGAGAACAGACAGCCCGTTGAGGTGTTCGCCATGCAATCCCAATCCCTTCCCTTCCCCAACCTCGAACAACTCGTTACCAAAATTTTGACAACGCGTCGCATTAGCCGTATGGACCAGGAGTGGTTAATGACCCTGCTCAACAAGCAAGTGATCGATCCCCAAGAGCATGATCTGGTCAATCGGGTGTTCCAAGGTTTACAACAAGGTCGGTTGCGGGTTGTTTAGCCCTCTGGAGCGATTGCATACTGATCCCAATATCCCCATATTCCAATCAACCCGTTTGCGCAGCGTCTCCCTAGGAGACACGAATGAGTCCGGGTCACCCTAAAGCCCTGCCGAAGGGAAAGCGCTGTCAAAGGATCTTGGCATCTATCCGCAACCCTACAGGTGACGACTGGCAAAGCACTAGTAGTCTGTCATGCGTAAAATGATGAGTTGTAGGTTGGCGTCGAGCCTGCGAGACGCAACGCGAGCACTGACGTTGTTGGGTCGTCCTGTGTTTGACCCAACCTACCAAATGAACCTTGACAGAGTACTAGTACAGTAAACATAAGGTTTCGCAACGTTGGTAGTAACGACTTGAGGCGTTGCAGGCTAAGGCCTGAACTACAAACGTTGCATAATTTAATTATGCGCTGTACTAGCCTTCTCCTGAATCAACCGCTTTAACACTATTCTCAAGTTGCATTCCCCATCGTGCTAACCCAACGTATGCAATCGAGTGCTCAGACCCGCCAGCCCGGTCGCGGGCAATGGCGATTTGTCGTGAGCCTGTTGTTTGTTCTCCTGGGAAGTTTTTGGTTGGTCAGTGGTCCCGTCCTGGCCCAATCCCTGACGCCGGAGGCGGTTCCCACAACCGTGCGTTCAATCCAGCCCTACCTTGATCGCGTCAGCCGCAATATCACCGAGTTTCGCCTGGACAATGGCTTAAAGTTTATTGTGTTGGAGAATCATCAGGCTCCGATTATTTCCTTTGTGACCTACGCCGATGTGGGCGGTGTGGATGAACCGGAAGGGCAAACGGGTGTGGCCCACTTTTTAGAACATTTGGCTTTTAAGGGAACCCCGAAGATTGGCACCCAGGATTATGCCGCTGAACGTCCGCTGTTGGACCAATTAGATCAGCTATTTGATCAGATCCAGACGGCCAAGGCCAGTGATCAGACTGAGCGCGTCAAAAACCTGGCGCAAGAATTCCAAACTCTGAAGGCCAAAGCCGCCACCTATGTCCGCCAAAACGAATTGGGACAGATCGTTGAACAGGCTGGGGGGGTAGGGTTAAATGCGGCCACCTCAATGGATGCAACTCGCTACTTCTACAGTTTCCCGGCCAATAAGCTAGAGTTGTGGATGTCGCTGGAGTCTGAACGCTTTCTCGAACCCGTGTTTCGGGAGTTTTTTGAAGAGAAGGATGTGATTCTCGAAGAACGGCGGCTGCGGCTGGAGAATGATCCCATCAATCGGATGCTGGAGGAACTGCGGGCGGTGGCTTTCCAGGTGCATCCCTATCGCCGATCGCTGATTGGCTATCAGGCGGATATTGAGAACCTGACGCGGGCCAATGTCCAGGATTTTTTTGATGCCTATTATGTCCCTGCCAATTTGACGATCGCGATCGTGGGGGATGTGAATCCCCAAACGGTCAAACGGATGGCCCAAGCCTACTTTGGTCGTTATCCAGCAACCCCGAAACCACCGTCCTTGGCTGAGCGCGAACCTGAGCAGGAAGCAGCGCGTGATCTCAGCCTGACCCTGCCCACCCAACCCTGGTACTTTGAGGCGTATCATGCTCCGGCGATGGCCGATCGGGATTATGTGGTCTATGAACTCATGGGCGATCTACTCAGCAGTGGCCGCACCTCCCGCCTCTATCGCACGTTGGTGGAGCAGCAACGGATTGCCCTAGCTGCCCGGGGATCGGTCGGCTACCCGGCGAATAAGTATCCTAACCTGATGTTGTTTTATGCCCTCAGTGCCCCTGGTCATGACCTGGATGAGATTGCCCAGGCGTTACACCAGGAGTTGGAGCGCTTAAAAACCGAACGGGTGACAACGGATGAATTGGAGCGGGTGAAAACCCAGGCACGGGCAGGGTTATTGCGATCGCTGGACTCAACGATGGGGATGGCATCACTGCTGGTGGACTATGAGGTGAAAACGGGAAGTTGGCGGCATTTGTTCAGTGAGATCGATCGTATTGCTGCCGTGACCCCTGCCGATATCCAGCGGATCGCCCGTCAAACGTTTCGACCGGAAAACCGAACGGTGGGTCGCCTCTTGAGCGAGTCAAGTCAGTCATAGGTGATCGGGCTACTCAGGGGGAGGCGCTGGAGGTGTTTTTTGCCCGTCGCAGTTCGGATGCGGAGGCAACCGGGTTTTCGGTGCCGAAGACAAAGGCGGAATGGCAACAGCAGTTAGAGATTATCCGGCCAGTTTTGAAACACCATCAATCAGAAAATCGGGAGAAATCATCATCATTGAACGGTAGGGGCTGGTTGCCTCTCCGTCTGTACAGCCCGCCGAATCCGATCGATAAACCCACCCTGCCAGAATTTTGAATTTTGAATTTCCAACCAGCGTAATCCAGTGATACCAGAGCAACCCGATTGGCCAAGGCTTCAGAAAGCACTGGCAAAAGAAGCGGAACAGGGATTTAACGACCTCGTGGGCCGTCAATATCGCTTTAGCGAATTTCTCAGCCTCAGCCTCAGCCAGTCGAGTGGGCATATTCCCACCGATCAACAGGAACGCTGGCAACGCCTCGCCGATCGCTATACGCTCTATCCCGATCTAACCTTTGCCCAACGCCAACATCTGGTTGCCGAAACCCGCAATGTACTTTACCAAACCCGGCGATCGTGGGAAGCGGCCCAGCAGTTAAGTTTGGCCCTCTCGACGGATTCTCCCCCTGCCGGGACAGGTGAGCGGGAGGGTGGAGATACGGGCAGGCGGGAGGGTGGAAATACGGGC
>JBBILC010000026.1:267-2311 GCA_037445115.1 Coleofasciculaceae cyanobacterium bin_20 | reverse complement strand
CGGGAGGTTGGAGATACTGGCAGGCGGGAGGTTGGAGATACGGGCAGGCGGGACGCCTACCCCACAAACCAGAGTAGTAGGGGGGATGCCCGCGCGACGCCTAAGGCTAAACGGCCCCGGACCACGGAGATCCTTCCCGGCCACAGCCAGGGGCAACAGAGTCTTTCCCTCGACCAAGCCCTCACCCAACTCAATGGCGTGGGTCCCCGCCAGGGGAAACAATTGGGCGAATTAGGGTTAATCACTGTCCGGGATTTGTTGTACTACTTTCCACGGGATTACATTGACTATGCCCGCCAGGTGACGATTCGGGATTTAGAAGCGGGGGAGACAGTTACGGTGGTGGCGAGTGTGAAGCGCTGCAATTGTTTCACCAGTCCCCGCAATAACAAACTTACGATTTTTGAACTCCTGCTCCAGGACCATACGGGCCAACTCAAGGTCAGCCGCTTTATGCCGGGGGCACGGTTCACCAATCGCGGCTGGCAGGAGCAACAACGGCGGCGCTTTCCCCCAGGGGCGATCGTAGCGGCATCGGGGTTTGTCAAGGAAAGCAAATATGGGATGACGCTGGAGCAACCGGAAATCGAAGTCCTTGATCACCAGGGTAGTCACATTACGTCCCTGAAAGTCGGTCGCGTGGTGCCGGTCTATTCCCTCACCAGCAATCTTGGTGCCGATGTGATCCGGCGGGCCGTGTTGGCCGCGTTACCTGCCGCGAAGCAACTTAAGGACCCCTTACCCCCAGCCATGTGCCAGAAGTATGGCCTAATTGATTTACCCACCGCGATCGCCCATATTCACTATCCCCCCGACCCCGACAGCGGCGCGTTGGCCAGACGGCGGCTCGTGTTCGAGGAATTTTTCTACCTGCAACTCAGCCTGCTGCAACGGCGGCACCAACAACGCCAAAGCCAGCACAGTGTCGCCCTCGCCCCCACTGGTAAACTCATCAACCAGTTCTATCAACTCCTCCCCTTTCAACTCACCGGGGCACAGCAGCGCGTGATTAACGAGATTTTGACCGACTTGCAACAGCCCCAGCCCATGAATCGCCTTGTACAGGGGGATGTGGGGTCTGGGAAAACCGTGGTCGCCGTGGTGGCCCTGTTGGCCGCGATCCAGGCGGGGTATCAGGGGGCGATGATGGCTCCAACCGAAGTCCTGGCCGAGCAGCACTATCGCAAATTGGTGGAGTGGTTTAACCTGTTGCAACTGCCGGTGGAACTGCTCACGGGGTCAACGCGCACCGCAAAACGACGGGAAATCCATCGTCAATTGGCAACCGGCGAACTTCCCCTCCTGGTGGGTACCCATGCCCTGATCCAGGATACGGTTCAATTTCACCAATTGGGCTTGATTGTGATTGATGAACAACATCGCTTTGGGGTTGAACAACGGGCCAAACTTCAACAAAAGGGCATTGATCCCCATGTGTTAACCATGACTGCCACGCCTATTCCTCGGACACTTACGTTAACCCTACACGGGGATTTAGATGTGAGTCAAATTGATGAACTGCCCCCTGGTCGGCAGGCGATCCAAACGACCGTGTTGTTTAACCGCGATCGCCCCCATGCCTATGATCTCATCCGCCGCGAAATTGCCCAGGGACGGCAGGTTTATGTGGTGCTTCCCCTAGTGGAAGAGTCGGAAAAGATGGATCTCAAATCGGCGACGGCGGAGTATCAACGCCTTCAAGAAGTCATTTTCCCTGAATTTCGGGTGGGGTTACTGCATGGGCGTATGACTTCAGCAGATAAAGATGCGGTGATCAACCAATTTCGGGACAAACAATTGCAGATTCTGGTCTCGACGACGGTGATTGAAGTGGGGGTGGATATCCCAAATGCGACGGTGATGTTGATTGAACATGCGGAGCGGTTTGGTCTCTCCCAGTTGCACCAGTTGCGCGGCCGGGTGGGGCGGGGGGCGCAGCAGTCCTATTGTTTGCTGATGAGCAGTTCCAAGGCGGAAAATGCCCAACAACGGTTACGGGTTTTGGAACAGTCTCAGGATGGCTTTTTTATCTCAGAAATGGATC
>JBBILC010000026.1:0-257 GCA_037445115.1 Coleofasciculaceae cyanobacterium bin_20 | reverse complement strand
AAGTATTGGGGACGCGCCAATCGGGTCTGCCGGATTTTGCCCTTGCCAGTCTCCTGGATGATCAAGAAATCTTAAATTTGGCCCGTGGGGCGGCTGAACGGGTGATGAAGCAAGATCCTGCCCTCGAGCGTTGGCCTTTGATGAAACAAGAATTAACCTATCGCTATCAACGGCTATTGGGCGGTGCGATTTTAATTTGATGGGGAGCATCCCAGTTTGGCAACATACAGCCCTCATCCCCCAACCTCTTCTCCCAA
>JBBILC010000025.1:5048-42737 GCA_037445115.1 Coleofasciculaceae cyanobacterium bin_20 | reverse complement strand
TAAGCCCCTTGTTCACAAGGCTTGACAGTATTTCATTAGAGAGGGAACGGCTGTAGTCATCCCATCATTTGTCATCAAAACTGGAGAACGACAATGGCTAAGTATCGTCACCATTTGCCCCAGCTATCTAATGATCTTTTCCTTACCGATGGCGGCATGGAAACAACCCTCATTTTCCATGAAGGTCTCGACTTGCCAGATTTTGCTGCCTTTAATTTGCTCAAGAATGAAGCGGGGTATCGCACGATCGAACGCTATTTTCACACCTATATCAATATTGCCCAACAACATCAGGTCGGCTTTATCCTGGAGAGTGCCACTTGGCGGGCTAATCCAGATTGGGGAACAAGGCTAGGGTATTCCAGCGCGGCCCTGACGGAGATGAATCGGCGGGCGATCGCGCTCCTCCACGATATTCGCCGGGACACCGAAACCGAACGGACACCAATGGTCATTAGTGGCTGCATTGGTCCCCGTGGCGATGGCTATATCGCCAATCAGGCCATGACCGCCGAGGAAGCCGCCGACTATCATCGATCGCAGATTGAAACGTTCCGCGATGCCGATGCGGACCTGGTAACCGCCATCACGATGAACTATGCCGAAGAAGCGATCGGGATTGCCCGGGCTGCCCAAGCCCTGGAGATGCCTGTGGTGATCTCCTTAACTGTGGAAACCGATGGTAACTTACCGACCGGACAAAGCTTGAAGGACGCGATCGTCCAAATTGATGAAGCGACCGATCAGGCTCCAGCCTATTACATGCTCAACTGCGCCCACCCAACCCATTTTGCCGCAGCTCTGGCTAACAATGAACCGTGGTTAACCCGTATTCGGGGAATTCGAGCCAACGCATCGCAGAAAAGCCATGCCGAATTAAATGAATCAGAAACTCTCGATGACGGGAATCCCGAAGAATTGGGTCATCAATATCGCCATTTGCTCAGCCGTTTACCCCATATCAACGTATTAGGCGGCTGTTGTGGCACCGATCATCGTCACATTGCAGCCATCTGTCAAGCCTGTTTGCCAGTTGCCTGGGCGCACCTGACCCAAACGACATTAGTTCCCTCCGCTTAACAGCGGCGGCGGGCTTTTTTCCCCAGGTGACCGAGCGGGGGCGGGGGCCAGGTTTCCGGCCCCACCGGTGTCAGCAGTGAGCACTTGCAACCACAGATTGGGAGGACAATGCTTGGGCTTGAATGCCACAATAGCACTGTACTCAAACCCTGCATATGTTATGGACAGCCTCACGATCGCCCCCCATGACCCCGGTATCACCCTCGAAGGGACTCCCGGTGATGACATCTTAATAGGGACAAATCTGGCCGATACCTTGAGTGGTCTAGGCGGAGATGACTGGCTCTATGGCCGTGAAGGTTACGACAAACTAGAGGGCGGTTCTGGCAACGATGTCCTCTACGGCGAGGCGGGCTTTGATGTCCTCTATGGCAATGACGACAATGATACGCTTCTGGGGGGACTCGATCCTGATTACCTGTTTGGGGGCAAAGGCGACGACCTCCTGCGGGGGGGGAAAGACCGAGATGCGATCGTCGGCGATGAAGGTGACGACACCCTCATCGGCGATCTGGATGTGGATAGCCTCTGGGGCGGCGTTGGAGCCGATGTGTTTGTCCTGCGCCACGATAACGCTGCCCCGCCGCAAATTCTGGGCACTCCCGATCTGATCCTCAACGGCGATATCTTTGCCCGTATTGATGAGGTACCCGCCGACATCATTATGGATTATCGAGTCGAGGAGGGCGATCGCATTGGCCTCACTGGGGGCCTCACCGCCGCTGATCTGATCTTGACCCAGCGCTTCTTGACGGTCGGCGATGCGCGGGATTACGCCACGGATGGTCCCTATCCACCCAATGCCCCCCGCACCCTTGACTTCCGAGTCACCACCTTCGCCGCCACCATTATCCAGATCGCTGAGACGGGCAACCTCTTGGGGATCGTGAAGGAAGTTGCACCTGAGGCATTGCAGTTTGTGAGTAGTGACCTATTGTGAGTAGTGACCTCGGCAGATAGGGGCTGGCTTGGCGTTGGCGTTTGGTATTTAGACACTCGGTAAAGCTGACTGGGGGGCTGTACAGTAGGGTCGGTGTTGATCTTCAGGATGCCGTAGTCCTGATCCCATCTCCCTCAGTATGCGCTTGCTCTATGCCCTGGTAGCGTTGTTGCCGATCGCGACCGTCTTTAGTCTTTTGGTTGTGGCCAAGCGTCCGGCCAATCAAGTCATGCCGATCACCTATCTGGTCACGGTTGGCATCGCGCTGGGGGTGTGGCGAGTCCCTTGGGCTTGGGTTGCCGCTGCGAGTTTGAAGGGGATCGTCGCTACGGCAGAGATTTTGTATATCGTGTTTGGGGCCATTTTGCTGCTGAATACGTTGCAGGTGTCCGGGGCGATCGCGGCCATTCGCCAAAGTTTGCTGGATATCTCCCGCGATCGCCGGGTGCAGATGATTATTATTGCCTGGTTGTTTGGCAGTTTCATTGAGGGGGCGGCTGGGTTTGGCTCCCCCGCTGTGATTACAGCGCCCCTGTTGGTGGCGATCGGGTTTCCGGCCCTGGCCGCTGTGATCACCCTGTTGCTGATTCAGAGTACCCCCGCCAGTTTTGGGGCCGTCGGCACCCCGATCCTGATTGGGATTGATCTGGGGTTGGCCGATGTTCCCGCCGTCCAGCAATTACTACAAACCCAGGGACTCACCCAGACAGAAGCCTTGGCCCGAGTGGGCCAGTGGGCCGGTCTATTGAATGGTTTGGTCGGGACGCTGGTGCCCCTGATGCTGATTGGGGTGGTGACAGCCCAGTTTGGTGACCGGGCGCAAAGCCCGTGGCGATCGGCGATCGCGGGGCTATCCGCTTGGAAATTTGCCCTCTTTGCCGGGGCGGCGTTTACCGTGCCCTATACCTTAACGGCCCTCTGGCTAGGTCCAGAATTTCCCACCTTGATTGGCGGGATTGTGGGGTTGAGCTTGGTGATCCCCGTTGCCCGTCGCGGTTGGTTGCTGCCCCCCACGCGCTGGGACTTTCCGCCTCCCGCCCAATGGCCGGACGCTTGGCAAGCCTCACCCCTCACGTCCCCGGCGGCTGTACCCACAAGCCCCCCACCGCCCTTATCAGCCCGCCGCGCCTGGTTACCCTATGGCCTCCTGGGACTCTTCCTGCTGCTCACGCGTCTGCGGTTTCTGCCCCTCCGCCATTGGCTCCAAAGTGTTACCCTCACCTGGTCGAATCTCCTGGGGACAGACCTGACGGTCACCACCCAACCCCTGTTTCTACCACCCACCCTCTTTCTGGTCGTGGTGGCTTTGACGGTTTACCTCCACCGGATACCCCCAAAGGCCATGCAACGGGCGATCGCGGATGTCGTGCCCATCCTCCGTAAAACCGCCCTCGCCCTAGGGGGGGCGATCCTCACCGCGCGGGTGTTTATCAATACGGGCACCAATGGGGCGGATCTGGCCAGTATGCCTCTGACCCTAGCGGCGGGTTTGACAACCCTGGTGGGTGACCTGTGGCCCTGGTTTGCCCCCTGGCTGGGGCTACTGGGTACCTTTGTTGGCGGCAGCGTGACCGTGAGCAATATGATGTTTGCCCTCGTCCAATTTGGTGTGGCCACCCAAGGGGGCTTTTCCCCCGCCATGATCCTGGGGTTGCAATGTGCTGGGGCCGCCGCTGGTAATAGCATCAATAGCGTAACGATGGTGGCGGCGGAAGCCAGTGTCGGGTTAGCTGGATGCGAAGGGCGGTTGCTACGCCGGGTCCTCCTGCCCACGCTGGCCTATGGGGTGTTGGCGGGTAGCCTAGGCATGGGGATTGCCTTCTGGCTTCTGTCGTCAGCCTCCTCCCCCTCGTTTCCCTAGAGGCTGCCATGTGACAAAAGCCGCTAACATATCCTGGCTGCTGCCAGACAGTCCCCGCCAATGCTGGGTGCCTGGAAACGGTCGCGGCGGTAGGATTGGCCAACGGGGCAAACATAAAGTTTTTTCGCAGATTCCTTATAAAAAAACAAAACTGTAGCGATCGCTATTAACCCGTTGATTTCCCGGCGTTTGAATGGTTTGATGGCGATATTTGCCCGCCAGGGCATAGGGGAGGATAGGCGATACTCATCTGGAGAGAAGTGGTAGCTCTTGTTTAACCGCCACGGTTACGTCTGCGGCGACTTAACCTGTCTGGGGCCACCTCCAAGGGACACCGTGGGGTAACCGTATAGAGGGAAGAGTCGTCATGAAGAAGTTATTTGGTTTGAGATTGCACAAGGGAAACGGTACTATGCAAATTGCTCGTAATCCTGCACTGGCAGACATCCGGGTGGAAGATGACCGGACAGGGTTAAGTATTGAAACGCTCAAGCGAGCCTTTCTCGATAATCTGTTTTACATTCAGGGGAAATTCCCCCGGCTGGCCTCGAAAAATGATTACTACATGGCCCTCGCCTATACCGTGCGCGATCGCCTGTTGCAGCGCTGGCTCAGCACTGCCGCCACCTATACCGACAGTGCCTCCCGCACCGTGGCCTACCTCTCGGCAGAGTTTTTGATGGGGCCGCAATTGGGGAATAACCTGATCAACCTGGGCATCTACGATGAGGTGAAGCAGGCCGTTGAAGAGTTGGGCCTGGATCTGGACGAACTGCTGGAACAGGAAGATGAACCGGGTCTAGGCAATGGGGGCCTCGGTCGGCTGGCCGCCTGTTTCCTCGACTCCCTCGCCACCTTGGAAATTCCGGCGATCGGCTACGGCATCCGCTACGAATTTGGGATCTTCTCCCAGGGCATTCGCGATGGCTGGCAGGTGGAAATTACCGACAAATGGCTCAGCCGGGGTAACCCGTGGGAGCTAGCCCGCCCCGAATGGGCTGTCGAGGTTAAATTGGGGGGGCACACGGAACCCTATACCGATGATCATGGCCAACGTCGGGTCCGCTGGGTTCCCTACGAAGTTGTTAAGGGGGTCCCCTACGACACCCCGCTACTGGGCTACAAGACCAACAATTGCAATACCCTGCGGCTCTGGTCAGCGGAAGCCCCGGAATCCTTTGACTTTGAAGCCTTTAACTCTGGGGACTACCTGGGTGCAGTCTACGACAAGGTAACGTCGGAAAACCTGTCCAAGGTGCTTTATCCCAACGACAACCTGTCCCAGGGCAAGCAGTTGCGGCTGGCGCAGCAGATTTTCTTTGTCTCCTGTTCGCTCCAGGATATGCTGCGCATTCTCGAACAGCAGCAGGTGCCCCTCACCGACTTTGCCAAGAAGTTCACGATCCAACTCAACGACACCCACCCGTCGATCGCTGTGGCCGAACTCATGCGGTTGCTCGTTGATGAACACGGTCTACCCTGGGATCATGCATGGCAGATCACCCAAAATAGTTTTGCGTATACCAATCACACCCTCTTACCTGAGGCACTGGAATGCTGGGATCTGGTCATGTTTGAACAGATGCTCCCCCGGCACTTGGAGATTATTTACGAGATTAATCACCATTTCCTGGATGCGATCCGAGCCAAGTTCCCCCACGACAACGATCGCCTTGCCCGTATGTCGTTGATCGACGAGAGCAATGGTCGGCGGGTGCGGATGGCCCACTTGGCTTGTGTGGGGAGTCATGCCATTAACGGCGTGGCGGCCCTGCATACTGAGTTACTCAAGCAGGATGTGCTGCGCGACTTCTACGAAATGTATCCGGAGAAGTTCCAGAACAAGACCAATGGTGTGACGCCGCGTCGGTTTGTGCGGTTGAGTAATCCCCGCCTGTCCAAGTTGATTACCAGCAAAATTGGCGACAATTGGGTGCGCAAGCTGGATGATCTCAAGAAACTGGAACCCTATGTTGAGGATGCTAGTTTCCGGGAGGAATGGTGGAAAACGAAACACGCCATCAAGGAGGAATTGGCCGCCTACATCAAGCAACACAATGGCATCACCGTCGATCCCTACTCGATTTTTGACATTCAGGCCAAGCGTTTCCATGAATACAAGCGCCAACACCTGAATGCGATGCACATTGTCACGCTCTATAACCGCATCAAGCGCAATCCCAACATCGACATTACTCCGCGCACCTTTATCTTTGGCGGCAAGGCGGCTCCCGGTTATTTCATTGCCAAGCTGATCATTAAGCTGATTACGTCGATCGGTGAGGTGGTGAACAATGATCCCGACGTGCGCGATCGCCTGAAGGTAGTATTCCTGGAAAACTACAGCGTCAAGTTTGCCCAGCGGGTTTACCCGGCAGCGGATTTGTCCGAGCAAATTTCGACGGCAGGGAAAGAAGCCTCCGGGACTGGGAATATGAAATTTGCCCTCAATGGTGCCCTGACGATCGGGACCTTGGACGGTGCCAACGTCGAAATCCGGGAGGAAGTGGGTGCAGAGAATTTCTTCCTATTTGGTCTGACGGCTCAGGATGTCTATGCGTTGCGGGGCAGTGGCTATGACCCCTGGCACTACTACCACAGCGATTGGGAACTGAAGGAGGTGATCGATCGCATTGCGTCGGGCGAGTTCTCGCGGGGCGATCGCAACCTCTTCCAACCTCTATTGGAGTCGTTGTTGAACTGGGACACCTATCTGTTGCTGGCGGACTACCGGTTCTATGTGGATTGCCAGGAGCGGGTAAGCGAAGCCTATCGCGATCGGGAACATTGGACGCGGATGTCAATCCTCAATTCAGCGCGGATGGGCAAGTTCTCATCCGATCGTTCGATTAGTGACTACTGTCATGAGATCTGGAAGGTGAATCCGGTGAAGGTGGCGCTGGGGAAAAGCTTGTTTTAGGACAAGCCAGTGCCGGAAGAGGAGAGAGTAGGGAGGAGAGAGAAGATAGATAGGGACATTCTTATTGACTTCTCTCTGCTTCTAAGGCCAATCTGACGCCAGGGAAGGCGGCCTTGGGCATACTGATGTAGAGGTGGTTCCAGGATAAGGGCCACCCCATATTACGCTTGACGCTGTACGAGCTTCCCTGCTTTTGGGATGGGTGATTTGCAGCTTTTAGCCCCTTAGTCCCTTCAAGTTGTGCCGTGTCCGGTGCGACAGGTGACGCAGGGGTATTGATTGATTGGGATTCTCTTAGGGGGTTTCCTCCTGGGAGCGATCGCCGGGGCTAGTCTCGTCTAGCATCGGTTCAGGGGCGGGCGGCAAGGAGGTGTCGGCGATCGCAGCGGCGGTGGCGACGGCGGGTAATACGGTGACGGCGTCCGGCTCGTGGGCAGCGCGGGCTTGCTCAGAGGGTAAACTGCCCGGCCAGTAGTCCAGAAAATCCTTAATGAAAGCTTCCTCGACCCAGATCTTCACCACAACCGCCAGGGGAAGGGCCAAAATCAACCCCAGCAGGCCAAAAAAGGTGGCAAAAAAGATTTGGGCGATCAAGGTGGCCGCTGGCAAAAGCGATACCTGCTTCTGCATCACCATTGGGCTAAACCAGTAGCTTTCCAGGTTTTGGACCACCACATACAGAATGACAACGGCGAGGGCTTTTCCGGGCGAGTCTAGCAGCGCCACCGCCACGGGGAACACACCGCTCACCGTTGGGCCAATGTTGGGGACAAAGTTAAACACCCCCGCTAGCAGGGCATGGGCAAAGACAAAGCGCACCTGGAGCACCAGGAGGCCGATCGCGCACAGGGTGGCCACAAAAACCGAATTGAACGACACACCCCCCAACCAACTTAAGAGGGCTATCTCACAACGGCTCATGATCTCGTCGGTGCGCCGCCGGTAGAAGGAGGGCATCAGTCGTACCGCTAAGCCGCGATAGGCGGGGGGATCGGCCAGGATCATAATGGTCAAAACCAGCACCAACAGCAGTTGCAGCAAAACCCCCAGGGAATTGTTGAGGAAGGTGAACAGGTTGCCAAAGAGTTCCTTGCCCAAGGCCCAGGTCTGTTGGGAAAGATCGCCAAGCCGGGGGAGTTGCAGGTTCTGTTGCAAGATCCAGTCGGGAGGTTCTTTGAGCAGGCGATCGAGCCAGATGGAGAACCGGGTAAAGCCCACCGGGACAAGCTGCACCAGTTGTTGGAATTGCTGGATGAAGGGGGGCATCACTAGGCCAACAAACAGGATTGTCCCCAACAACACAATGAGCATGGCCACGAGGACTGCCTTACCTCGCTGAAGCTGAAAGCGGTTGGTAATCCAACGCACGAGGCTATTGAGAGCCGTAGCCAAGACCACAGCGGTAAAGATTAACAGCAAAATCTGCCGAAATTGCCACAGAATAACGAGAGCAATCCCCAGAAACAGTAAGCCCACCCAGTCAATCAGTCTCACCGGTTTAACTCCTCATCCCCTATGAATGGCGATCGCGCCATGGGTTGCTTGGGGACGGGTTCACAAGGGTGCTAATTCCTGGCGAGCCTTGACCTGAAACCCGCCCCTACAGGTGGTGGATCGCATACCGTAGCGTATCATAGTCGGCTTGATCCCAAACCTAGTAGTCTGTCAAGGTTGATTTGGTAGGTTGGGTCAAGCGCAGTGCGACCCAACAAGGCTAGTCAAGGTGTTGGGTCTCGCAGGCTCGATGCCAACCGACAACCCATCGTCTTAGCCATGACACATTACTAGCGACCCAAACGATGGAGGTCATTGATCGTTGCTGCACACTGCTGGGTAAGGTCTTCCAGGACCGATCGCGCTGAGGAGGTCGGCGGGGGGAGAAGGGGACCAATGCGCACGGTCACTGGCACCGATCGCGGCCAGCTTGATCCCGGCTGTTCGATTGCCTCCGTGCCCCAGAGACTCACCGGCAGCAAGGGGGCATTAACCTTGGCGGCGATCAGGGCTGCGCCTAGCTTGGGATCGGTAATCTGACCGTCGGGGGTGCGGGTTCCCTGGAGAAAAATACCCGTGGCCCAACCCGCTTCGAGCGAGGCGATCGCCGCCCGCATCGCCGCCCGATCACCTTCGCCGCGCTTAACGGGATAGGCCCCATACAGTCGAATCGCCTGCTTCAGCACGGGCACCCGGAACAGTTCCTCCTTGGCCATAAAGGCCACCGGTCGCTGCACACAACAGGACAAGAAGGGGGGGTCAAAGTTACTGTCATGGTTGCTGACCACCACCACGGGACCCGTGCGGGGTACCTGGTCAACCCCATAGACCCGGCCCCGGAAATAGGTATGGAAAACGGGACTGACCACTGACCACTTGAAAAGGTGGTACAGGATAAGGCTGTTCAGGGGTTCGCGATCACGGGACATGGACGGCCTAAATTCCCGAACCATCAAGGAAAGCTTCAATTTCCCGATCGCGGAGACTGCACCGGGTTTTGGCCTGACTTTTTGCCGCCACTAGGGTGAATTCAGCCTCTTCAGTGAGCGCGCCGCCGCTCAACTCTGCTGCACTCACCTCGATCGCCACGGGCTGGGAACGCTGCTGGAGTTGTTGCAACTGTTCTTCCAACTGTTCAATGCGATCAACCAGGGAGCGAATAACCCGTGCTTCGGAATCCGGTAAGTTGCTGTGATCGAGCGGATTCACCCGCACCCCTTCCCGGTAGACAATTCGCCCCGGCACCCCAACCACCGTACAGTCAGATGGGACATCGCGCAGGACAACTGAACCCGCCCCAATGCGGACATTATTCCCAATTTGCAGATTACCCAGAACCTTAGCCCCAGCTCCGACAACGACGTTCTCGCCCAGGGTGGGATGCCGCTTGCCGCTTTGCTTACCAGTCCCGCCGAGGGTAACGCCCTGGTAGATGAGGGCGTAGTCACCCACGATCGCCGTCTCGCCGATCACAACCCCCATACCGTGATCGATAAAGACGCCCGTGCCAATTTGGGCACCGGGATGGATCTCAATGCCTGTTAGTAGGCGGGATAGGTGGGAAATCAGCCGGGGGAGGAAGGGGACCCCTAGCCGATAGAGCCAGTGGGCCAACCGATGGCTCATCAGGGCGTGGAGGCCGGGGTAGCAGAACAAGACCTCTAACCAGTTGCGGGCGGCAGGATCGCGATCGAAGACAATCCGGAAGTCATTTAGGAAGGTGTTCAGCACAGGCAATGACCGCAGGTGGCAAATGGAGTGAAACTCTATCTATCTTAACCATAAAGACTACCCCCAACAGTAATTGGGTTATCCTCCCTAAGGGGTAGGGTTATCCAGCAAATGTAACGTTTTATGAGAAGACCCGATCGCCCTTGGGCCGGTGGTGGATAGTCAGGATAGGTGGGGCGGGGTTACAGTCCCCAGGGACTCAGCAATGTACATGGTTTTCCCGTAGAGGCATCTGTCATGAAGAGGAGTCTGTCATGAATCGAAAGCTGATTTTGTTTTCGGCCTTGTTTACAGCGCTGATTGGCATAGTCTTGGGACTGGCGGCGGCGAGAATGCACCCTAACCGTTTTGCGAGTTCTCTCTACCAAAATCTGGATCGTAAGTATATGGTCGTTGGGGCAACCGCTGGACTGTTGGTGGGGGCTGGCCAGGAGGCTATACGTCAACTTAAACACCAACGGGATGCTGAGGAAGCCAAGTCCACGCATCATTGACCATGCAAGATTAGGCTGGCTAAGCGCCCGCAAAGACTGAAGTCGTTACTAACAACGTTGCAAAACGCTATGTGGGCTGTACTAGAGAGGGGATGCCTAGATAAGTGAATAGAATACATCAACCTGTTCAGGTGCAGAGACTCAGGCAGAGACTCAATCACGTTTGCCCAAAGACTTAATCCTTCAGTGCCAATGACCGATCGGCTTCTAAAAGCGGGGAGGTTAAGGCGAGGTTGGCTGACAGGGGGAGGGTATTTGCCCATTATTCTCATGATTGCGGCTGTGTATGTTGATCGATATTTAGGTTAAGTACTATGGCAGAAGTTTTTGAAGCCGATTCTACGGTTGAGCAATGGGACCAGGACTACTACCATCCCATTGCCTTGAAGCTCTATGATTGGGCTATTCAAGATATGCTTAAGATGATGGGAGTTACCGAGGGGGCAACGGTTTTAGATGCGGGCTGTGGACCAGGGGTGCATAGTATTCGGGTTGCGAAAGCGGGTTATCGAGTCTATGCGATCGACCTGTCTAATGCCATGCTGAGCCAAGCTGAACAAAGGGTGGCGGCGGCCAATGTTGCTGAAAGTGTGCAATTTCAGCGGCAGGACTTGACCCAACTTGACTTCCCGGATCGGTCTTTTCGGTATGTTTTCTCCTGGGGTGTGATCATTCATATTCCCGATGTGGAAAAAGCCCTTGATGAGCTGGCTCGTATGATTGATTCAGGTGGACAATTAGCTCTGTATATTACCAACAAATCAGCCCTCGATCATAAGATCGAAGCTTTCCTCCGATGGGTCCTGAAGAAACCACTAGCAGATCTGCAACATTTGCCCCTAGGAGATGGTATTTGGTACACCCTGAATGGAGAAAAGCTTTGGGTCTGGCGACTGGATGCTGGCGCTGTAGCTAACTACCTGGCTCAACGGGGTTTTGTCTTAAAACACCGCCGCATTGGCGAACTTTCAGAGTTTCAGCGTCGTTTGCAGGGCATTCCTCGCTCCCTACTGTTGCACCTGAATAACTTAGCCTATCGTTGGCAATTGCCAGCCGCCTGGGCTGCTAGTCAGCTTTTAATCTTTGAGAAACGCTAAATTCTAGTTGATAAATTACGATCGAACTGCCCATGACTGCCATGCCCCCCAACCCCGCCGCCCAACCGGCGATCGATGCTGAGCAACGCCTGCTACAACTGCGCCAGAAACAAGGTACCTGGGTGATGTGGGGGCAAGCCTGTCAGCAGTTACAAAAAGCGGGCTATACCCCCCAGCAAATTTTTGAAGCCACAGGCTTTGAACCGGTCCACCAGAATCAAATTATCGTCGCTGCCCAGGTGTATACCTCAATCGTTAATGCCCCCGCCGCCGAAGCGGTAATTGCCCACTATGCCCAAACGGGCAGCGATCGCCTCTACGAACTCCGCATTTTGAGCCAAGTAGAGCGGGTGGCGGCGGCTGAGTTGATCCTCACCAAACAGTTGGATGCGGATCAGGCCCATGAACTGGCGAAGATTTATAAAGAGGTAGCCCGGAGTCGCCAGCGTCCGCCAGAATTTTCCGAACAGCCAGGGGATGTGATGGCCTACCACTACTGGAAATTGGCACGGCAAACCAGTGATCTCGCCGATCGCTCCCGGCTGATTGCCCAAGGCTTAGGCTTTGTGGCCACCCCCGCCGCCCGCCAACAACTAGAGCAATTGCTGACTGACTTCACCGTTACGCCCAAACACCCCCAACCCCTGCTGCCCCTTTATCGCCTGGAAGCGGAGGAGGAAATGCCACGGGTGGTGCCTGTGGTTGGCCGCTTACCCTTACAGCCAACGGATCTGCAAGCCGTTCCCCTCCTGGATGAGCAGGGGGATTTCCGCTTGGTTACGTTCCGGGGCGAAGGCGTGTGGGTTGCCGTACCGGGCTGGCAGGTGGTCCTGGGGGCGGAGGACCCGATTGCCCTTTTGGCCACATCCGATCAGCTACCATTGCCCGCCACGGTGACGATCGCTCCTCAGACGGAATGGCTGGTGATCGTCGATCGTGCCCAGCGCCAATGGGACCCCCATAGCTATTATCTCGTTGCCCAGGCGGAGCAGCTCCAAATTGAGTGGCACGAGGCAGACCCCCAGCAGCCCATCCTGGGACGGGTTCTGCTGGTGTTGCGGTCCAAGCCCAGGGAGGATGAGCCACTGGCCAAGGATCTCTGGCAAGTCGATGAATAGATAAATGATCGTGAACGCTCCCGAAAGTCCAACCTGGGCCGACGATCGCCCGAATACAGATCGGGCGGTACCGATTTGTCACAGTAGACTAGATAACAAGTTTCCTTAAACTGCCAGGATGAGTGCCAGGTATGTCCATTAAGATCGAGCAGGGGCTATTTCAATCAGACTTTACCGATCACCACGCAGTACTGGGCGTGCCGATCGATGCCGAAGCCAAAGATATTCGCAAGCGCTGGTTGCAGATTTCCCGTCGCCTCCATCCTGACAGCCTCACTGGAGAGGATGACGCCCACAAGCAGGCGGCTACGGAAATTTTGTCCAAGTTAGTCAATCCCGCCTATGAACTGCTGAAGGACGATCGTGAACGGAGCGAATACCTGCTGCTCCTAAAGCTTAAGGGCAAACAAGCAATCCAACAGCAGGCAATGAATCAGCTCCGCACTCAGGAAGCCAAAACCCTGCTTCAGGCTAAAGACCCCACCAAAAACTATCGGGAAGTCCTGCGGCACTTGTCTACCGAACAGTACAATACGCTCGATCAAATTGTGGTGGTAACCGGGCAAATTAGTGAACTCAACCTCGCCTATTTGATTCGGATGGAGTCCCAAGACGGCATCAAGATCAACCCCACTAGCGCAACCACCACCACAACGGTGCGAAGTGCAGCCCCGGCCAGCGGAGCCAGCGCACCCGCCGCTCCGGCCCCCCCTAAGCCCTCGATCAGTGATCAATATTACCGACGGGCGGAAGAATTTATGGCCAAAAAGAGCTATGCCGAAGCTATTAAGGAATTGCGGGATGCCCTGAAGCTGGAGCCGACGAATGCCCGTTGCCATACCCTCCTGGGAACGCTCTATTTGGCGCAAAAGCAAAACACAATGGCGAAAATCCACTTCCAACAGGCCCTAAAACACAATCCCCAGGACAGCAAGGCCAAAGAAGGACTACGACACCTGGGCCACGCCGTGGCGGAATCCGGAACCAAGGCCACAGGGAGCAGTAAAACCCCCCAGAAATCACCACCGAAACCCGACAAGTCGGCAGGGGGCGGCTTATTCGGGCGGCTGTTTGGGGGTAAAAAATAGCCACCGGCCCGGTGTACACTGGACCCGGCAAACCTTAGGCACGTACTCCTCGGTAGGTTTAGGATGATTTACCAACCCCCCCCTGGTGCGCGGGATTTACTTCCCCTGGAAGTAGCCCAAATTCGCTGGATTGAGGCCCGTCTCCGGGAGGTATTCCGTAGCTGGGGTTACCAGCAAACGATTACCTCAACGTTTGAGCGGCTGGAAACCTTGATGGCGGGTGGGGCTGTGCAGCCGTCTACAGTCATCCAGCTTCAAACAACGGCGGAGGGTGAAACCCAGGGACTTCGCCCCGAACTAACTGCGTCGATCGCTCGCATGGCCATGACTCGGCTGAAAACGGCGACCCTGCCCCTCCGATTGTTCTACCAGGCGAACGTGTTTCGCCGTTTGGCGAAAACCAGCCAGCAGGAGTTTCGACAGGCTGGGGTTGAGCTATTGGGGGCAACGGGCCTCATGGCCGATGGTGAGATTTTGCTGCTGTTGTTGGACTGCCTACATCGCCTGCAATTGCCCGGGGGCCACCTCCTATTAGGGGAAGCAGGGCTAACCCGATCGCTGCTTTCTCCCTTCCCCCAACCGCTCCAGCAACGGATACGGCAGGTGATCGCCCACCTCGATCGGGTAGGTTTAGATGCTCTGCCCCTATCGGATGCCTTGCGGGCGCGGGCACTCTTGCTGATGGATCTACGTGGACAGCCGGAGGCTGTTTTGCAGCGGGTTAGCCAACTGGACCTAACGACAGGGCAACGCGATCGGGTCAATACCCTCAAAGGTCTGGTCGAACTGCTGCGGCAAGGGGCGTGGGCGGACAGCGACACTGTGCCCTCTCCCCGTCAAGGGATCTCCCTGGTCCTGGATTTGAGCCTGATTCAACCCTTTGATTACTACACCGGGGTTATTTTTGAGGTGATTAGCGATACGACATCGGGTCAACGAATTCTGGGACAAGGTGGTCGCTACGATCAACTGATGAGTCTTTACCATCCCGAAGGGGAGTCGATGCCGGGGATTGGGTTTTCCCTCAATACGGATGTCATTCACCAGGTCTTACTACACCAAGCCGGTCCTCTCCCCCAACGGTTGCCCGCCCCTAGTTGGCTTGTGGTGGCCCAAACCCCAGCAGCGGCGGCGGCGGCCTTTGCCTATGCCCAAGCCCGCCGGGAGGAATCCCCGACCCTAGCGGTGGAGATGGCTGTGGCCCAAAACGCTGAGGAAGCGGCGGAAATTCGTCAGCGTTTTGGCGATCGCGGTGTGCAGACGATCGCCTGGATCACGGCAGGGGGGGCAGCCACGATCGAGACCTTGGAAAACGGTCGTCGAGAGTTGTAGGGAAGGTGTCGCAGCGATTGTCCATCTTTGGGGGGATTTTCCATCTACCCCTGGGAGGATTTCCCAAATGCCTAAGACACGGTAAGCTTATGTCCAGCAAGAATTCCAAAGACTACAGCATCCCTCGCTGGCTTCAGTGGGGGGATTTTTTTGGGCAAGTACCCATACCCATTAACAGGCAGGGGCTAATTAACTAGCGATGATCGTCGTGACTGCCTGCTGCACCGGGATTTCCAGCCAAAAAGTTGCCCCTCGGCCCGGTTCTGACGCACAGCCGATCGCGCCCTGATGGCGATCGGTAATGATTTGGTAGCTAATCGATAGCCCTAACCCCGTTCCTTTGCCAATGGGCTTGGTGGTAAAAAAAGGGTCAAACAGGCGAGCTTGGATATCTGGCGGAATCCCCGCACCATTATCGGTAATGCTGACCCGCACCCGATCCGGTGGCACTGGCTCCGTGGTGATGACAATTTTCCCCCGTGGGGCCTCCCGTGGGGGCTGAGCCGGGACAGCGGTGCCTACGGTCTCTGCCGATGGCTCATCTAGGGGGTCAGAAATGGCATCGATCGCGTTACTCAGCAGGTTCATAAACACTTGATTGAGCTGGCCGGGATAACACTCGACCCAGGGTAAATGACCGTATTGTTTAACAACCTCAATCTGGGACTGTCCCCCCTTACCCTTGAGGCGGTTTTGGAGGATGAGGAGGGTACTGTCTAACCCCTCATGGAGATCAACGGTTTTCATCTCCGCTTCATCTAGACGTGAAAAATTACGCAAGGATAGAACAATTTGCCGAATGCGATCGGTACCGATCCGCATAGAATAAATAATTTTGGGCAGATCCTCGATCAGAAAGGGGATATCGTTATCGTCAATAAACTGAGCCAATTCAGAGGCTGGCTTAGGATAGGTTCTTCGGTAGCCTTCAATAAGTTCTAGGAGGGTTTCACTATACTCTTCAATATGGACTAGGTTGCCATAAATAAAGTTGACGGGATTATTGATTTCGTGAGCGATTCCCGCAACAAGCTGACCCAAACTCGACATTTTTTCTGTTTGGATCAATTGCATTTGTGCCTGTTGTAGTTCCTGTAGCGTTTGCTCTAATTCGCGTGCCTTTTGGGTCGCAGTGATATGTGCAGCCTCCAATTCTGCCTGATTCGCTCTTAAGGCGTTGGTTTTAGTCTCGATCTGCTCGGCCATGTGATCGAAGGCCCTGGAAATTTCGGCCAGCTCATCGGACCCCCGTAGCTGGGTGCGGATATGCAATTCTCCCTTGGCCAGACGGTGACTAGCGGAGACGAGGCGATTTGCACGACGGGTCAAGACTTGTTCCGCCAAAAACCACAGCAGTCCAATTACCGCCAATAGTCCCACGTTAGTAACGATCGCACGGCGGACAGCGGCCTGCATAGCCTGGGCTTTGGCTTGGCTCAGGTCGTAATTCAGCCACAAGATCCCCACCCGTGAAGGCCGCAATTCCCCAGGGGTTGTGCCCAACAGGACAGGATAGATGGCTTGGACACTGCGGCGATCGGGACTAAAGGTGACAAGACCGGACTGCGATTGCCGGACCCTGGCGATCGTGCTTTGCTGGGCAGCGGCGGGCGTATTTGCTAGGCGCTGGGATTTTAGGGAGTATTGGGTTGAGGCCATCACCTGATCCTGTTCATCCAGCAGCAAGCCGAGGCGAAGATTGATATTCCCGCCTAACTGCCCCACAGCCAGTCGGGCACCCGCAATATCGTTATTGCGATAGAAGTAGGTAAGGATACCGGAGGTTGAACTGCCAGAAAAGCGGGCTTGGTAGTAACCATCTGTCTCAACCCGTCGATAGGCAAGCGTGACTTCGTAGCGAAAGGAGGCAACCCCTAACACACTACTCAAGAGCAACAAGGTAGCTGGAATTGAGAAGCGTAAGGGTAGGGGGAACTTGCGGAGCCAGCGTTGCCAAAAGCGACGGTTCATTTTGCTAACTCTTGCACCAGGGTATCGTTGAGCAGGGGCTTGGGATCAACGGCCTGATTGAGGAGTTGATTATCCAGCATCACTTCGACTAACTGCTGTGCCCCGGTCAGAAGGGCCGGATCTTGTTGGCTTAAAAGCCGCTGATTCTCCTCAATACCAGGGATTAATAAGCCTTCTAGGGATTCTAAAAACTGCTCTGGGGTAATGTTCTGGCGCGGTGCCACCCGTGTAGCCGCATCCTGGGGATTGGCTTTGAGATAATCAATGGCCCGAAACCAACCAGTCACCAGGTCGGCTAAATCAACCCGTCGGCTGTCTAAGGTGGATTGATCCGTCACAATCACGTCCACAATTTCACCGGGAATTTGGCGGCTATCGAAGAGGGGGGTTGCCCCCTCGGCCAGGAGGCGCGATCGCACCGGGTCAAAGGTCACAACGGCATCGATCTCACCCGCTTGAAAAGCCCGTTCATGCTCGGAAACTTCCAGCGGCACCACTTGTACCGCTTCCGGGGTGAGGTTCACAGTCTGGAGGGCACGGGTCAACACATAGGCTCCCAGGGCCGTCGCTTCTACCCCCACCCGCTGTCCCTGTAACCCACTGAGACTGGCAATCCCCGGCTTGCCCAAGATCACATCCCCCCCATCGGAAATATCGGCAATGAGAAAAATCTGGGTTTGGGGATTCGTTTCTGTCAGGAGTAGGGTTTCATCCAGGGTGAGGGCGGCCACCTCCAGATCCCCATTGCGATACGCCCGCAGAACCTCGGAGGAGGAACCAAACTCCACCATTTGCACGGGTGTCCCCTCGAAATAACCCAGATTGCGGGCCAGGTAAAAGCCTTCAAATCCCGGCCACACATTGGTCCCAACACGGAGGGGGGAGGGGGGGGAACTGGGTACACAAGCGGGCACGATCGCCAGTAAAGCAGCCGCTAGCCCTAACCCTAAGAAATGGCGGCGTGACCAGTGATTGCGGCCCCATGTTCCTAGCCTACGCGAGTCAAAATGGGTCATGACGATTTACCTAGGAAGGGTTGTCAGCGATCGTAGTCGCCTGTTCTCAAATTCCGAAGTATCCCCGTAGACAAAATGCAATGGAGAGGGTATCTCCCTGGCATCCCGACGATCGTTCGACCAATGGCTAATTCCGCACTAGCCATTTTTGGGCATTCAGTCGCTGGATGACCCCAAACACCAACAGGTCGAGGGTGATCCGACGCTCGTCAATCAAAAAGGATTCCAACAGGCTGGGTTGGGTGCCATTGTCCGCATACGCAAACTGTTTCCGACCACTAATGTCGCCATCCACGAAGGCCAGGTTGAATTGGCGCTGGTTGCCCATCCAGGTACCGATGACCTGCCAACAGGGGACACCCACGACGGGCAAGGGTCGCTGCTCAAAAGTTAAGGCCAAATCCTGAAGCCCTTGTTTCGTGAGGGCTGCTTTCAGGGCAGGCAGGAAGTCCTGTTGCACAAAGTCGGCAAAGGGTTTGTCCTCTGCTTTGGGGGCTTTTTTCGCCGCTGCCTTGGCGGTCGGTTTCTCTGGAGCGGCGGGGGTTTCGTCTGCCATAGTTCCGAGGTTGAGGGTAGGGTGTCACGATCGCGGCTAAGGGTTGACGATTCCCCTTGGGGGACGCTACGCGAACGCGATCGCATGTAACCAAAACTTTACCAAAGAACTGGAGGGACAGGCGGGTTCTGGGCGATTCCCCTTGGGGGACGCTACGCGATCGCTCACGGGGGGGTGGGGACCTCCCAATGCCCCCCATGCCATGATCGGGCGAAAGATCCAATCCTTAAAAATGCATCAAAGATACGGCAGCCCTTGGTTGGGCGGGGCATAGTGGTACCGATGCATTGCCCATAATGGCTTTCTCCGCGATGATATCTCATCCCCTCTATGTCGCCTTTATTTGGCACCAACATCAACCCATTTATAAATCTCGACGCTCAGGCCAATATCACCTTCCTTGGGTGCGGCTGCATGGCACCAAGGATTACCTCGATTTGGTCTTGCTCCTGGAGCGGTATCCCCGGTTGCACCAAACGGTTAACCTTGTGCCCTCGTTGCTCTTGCAGTTGGAGGATTACGCCACTGGCGTGGCCACTGATCCCTATATGGCATTGGCGCGATCGCCCGTTGAGCAATTGGACGCTACCCAAAAAGCCTTCATTATCGAGCATTTTTTTGACGCCAACTACCATCACCTGATCGCCCCCCATTGGCGCTACCGGCACCTTTACGAGCAACGCCATGAGCGAGGACGGGCCTGGTGTTTGAAGCACTGGCAGGGGCAGGATTACAGCGATCTGCTGGCATGGCATAATTTGGCCTGGATTGATCCTCTGTTTTGGGATGAGCCGGAGGTGCGTCAGTGGTTGACGAAGGCCCACGGGTTCACCCTGGACGATCGCCGCCGCATTCTGGCCAAGCAACAGGAGATTATCCGTCGGATCATTCCCCAACACCGCCAGATGCAAAAGGCGGGGCAACTGGAAGTGATGACCAGTCCCTATACCCACCCGATCCTTCCCTTGCTGGCGGATACGGAGGCTGGCCGAGTCGCGGTGCCGAATATGCCCTTACCACACCAACGGTTCCAATGGCCGGAGGATATTCCCCGCCACCTGAAGAAAGCCTGGAACCTCTATAAGAAATGGTTTGGGTGTCGCCCCAAGGGGCTTTGGCCATCGGAGCAGTCGGTGAGTCCTGCCATCCTGCCCCCCATTGCCCAGCAGGGCTTCCAGTGGATTTGTTCCGATGAGGCGGTGTTAGGTTGGACCTTGCGCCACCTGTTTCCCCGTGACGCGACGGGCAATCTGGAGGAGCCGGAGGTCCTGTATCGACCCTATCGGCTGCCCACCCCAGCGGGGGATTTGGCGATCGTCTTTCGGGATCATCGCCTGTCGGACCTGATTGGCTTTACCTATGGTGCGGTCCCTCCCCAGGAAGCTGCTGCGGATCTGGTGGGTCACCTAGAGGCGATCGCCCGGACCCTCCAACAACGCCAAACGGGGGGTGGCACTGCGCTGAATCATCCCTGGCTGGTCACGATCGCCCTGGATGGGGAAAACTGTTGGGAGTTTTATCAACAGGACGGTAAACCGTTTCTAGAGGCCCTCTATGGCACCCTGCATCACCATCCCCACTTGCAACTGGTTACCGTATCGGAATTCCTCCAGCGGTTCCCGCCAACGATGACCTTACCGAGCGATCGCCTGCATAGTGGCTCCTGGGTTGATGGCAGCTTTACCACCTGGATCGGGAGTCCGGCGAAGAATCGGGCCTGGGATTTACTAACGGCGGCACGGCAAGTCTTAGCGGCCCATCCGGAGGCCACGGAGCGGAAAAATCCAGCGGCCTGGGAAGCCCTTTATGCTGCCGAGGGGTCAGATTGGTTCTGGTGGTTTGGGGCGGGCCATAGCTCCAACCAGGATGCCATGTTTGATCAACTCTTTCGGGAACACCTATGTGCCCTCTATGAGGCATTGAAGGAGCCGATCCCTGCCGCTCTCCAGCAACCCGTAGAAGACCATAAGCCGGTTGGGGATCATCCGCCCCAACGCTTTATCCATCCGGTGATCAATGGCTGGATTGATGAGCAGGATTGGGATCACGCGGGTCGGATTGAGATTGGAGGGGCGCGGGGCACCATGCACCGTAGTAGCAATATCCAGCGGCTCTGGTACGGCGTCGATCACTTAAACTTCTATCTGCGGTTTGACTTCCAGTTAGGGCGTAAGCCGGGGGTAGATTTCCCACCGGAGTTGAACTTATTCTGGTTTTACCCAGATCAACCGGTGCAGACCAGTCAGCTTCCCTTGCTGGACTGGCCGGACCAGGCCCCCCTGAACTATCGCTTCCGCCATCACCTCTGCGTGAATCTGGTTACCCATACCATCCTGCTCCACGAGGCAGCCGATGGGAACCACTGGCACGCCCGGAATCACCGTGCCCACGCCGCGATCGCGGAATGCCTGGAAATTGCTGTCCCCTGGGCGGATCTCAACACGAAGCCGGATTGGTCATTGCAGTTGGTATCGGTGCTATCAGAGCAGGGGCGCTACCATAGCTTTTTGCCAGAACATCGGCTGGTTTCGATTCAGGCTCCTTAATCACTTCCCGTATGTGCAGAGGGATCTGATGAATAATTATCAATTCTTGTTGCTAAAGGGAGTTATGTCCCCTAGGCAGTCGATTAAGGGCAGACAATAGGAGATAAAGGGAGACGTTTAGCGTGAATGGGCTGCCGATCGCCGATCGTGATCGGGTCAAGGAGGTCGATATGTTGTTGGCGACCCTGACAACCGGAAATCCGGTAGTTTACGTGATTGTGAAGCTATGTGTCTTGGCCCTGGCAGTGGTTGCCTGGTGGCTGGTCACGAGCTATCCTACCCATCCCGTTATCTAGCCCACGCCATTCCCTCGGCTAGTATCAAGACAACGAGCTGGCGTACCCTGAGTGCTGTAACCTGGGTGCTTGGGGGGACGATCGTGACCACTCCCTGGCCGCCCAGCCCAGGGGAAAGCTAGCGCTAGCCGATTACACGCAGCATCAGACAAGGTACAGCACTTCCATACCCGGTGAGGTACAGACAAGGGGCTTAAGCCCCTTGTTCGCCAGGCTTGACAATACTTCATTAGCAAGAGAACGGTTGTATTATGCCTCGCTTTATTTTTGACTAGTGCAGCGCATAATTAATTATGCAACTTATGCAACGTTTGTAGTTCAGGCTTTAGCCTGCAACGCCTCAAGTCGTTACTACCAACGTTGCGAAACTTTATATTTACTGTACTAGGTTGTGCTGGTTGTTAGAACATCGGCGATTAATCCAGATAATCTGCCTGTCTCACTTGAACACCGATCGCGGTCATTGCTGACTCAAATGCGACCCACTGGTTGGATGGAATGAATTGCGGCAGGTACTGGGGGGCAGCATCAATAGTATTCTTAGCCTCCTTCAGTCCCAAACCCGTGAACTCTCGGACGATCTTGATCGCAGCTAATTTCTGATTCGCAGGTACCACACCCATAATGACATCGAGTTGCTGTGTGCTTGGCACCTGAGGCAGAGATAAAGACAGATCATTATTAAATGTCGGCAACGGCAAGCCACTGATGGGAAAGGCGTAGAGCACATTGCCTTGATCATCTACTTCAAAATTAGCATTGAGTTCAAGAGCTTTGGCATCTAGATAAGCTTTAGCTAGCTTATACTCTAGTGCTGACTCCATTGCAAACCGCAGGGGCGTAAGACGGCCTTGCTCCGCTTGCAAGAGGCGCAGGAAGATAGATTGCCGGCGATCGCTCTCTTGCTTCAGTTTTTTTTGCTGAGATTGCCATATTAACCAGCCACTTCCAATTAGCATTGGCGTGCTAAACAATAGGCAAGCGACTAGGCCAGAGCGCCTCTCTTCAGGAGTGTTATCTGGGTCAAACGGGGCATAGAGTCCTGATGCCAACAGAATAAGGCCCAAAATCAACAGAATTTTAGCGGCCACTTGAGTCATCTGTGGGACCCCTTGGAAAATTAACCTTGGGGGGATTATAGTCTAGGAGAAACCCTGAGGCCCATCCCCGATCGCGCCCCCTCACCTTTACCCTCAAGCCGCGATCGGCATTTGTTGACCATCAATAATCGCTTCGTAGTAGCCCTGCAACTGACGGGTTGCCGCATCCCAACCCCAGCGTTCTGCCTCCATACGGGCATTCTGACGCAATAACTCCCGTTCTGCCCCTTGGTTGAGTAAGCGTTGGGTCGCCACGATCGCCCCTTGCTCATCATTGGGATCAAATAGATAACCATTCACCCCATCAGTGACGATATCGAGAATGCCCCCTGCTGCCGCCGCAATCACGGGACACCCCGCCGCCATCGCTTCCAGCAACACTAACCCCAGGGTTTCCGTGCGCGAGGGGAAAATAAACGCATCTGCTGAAGCAAAGGCGGCACCCAGTTCTTCACCCACTAAATAGCCGACGAAATTCGTGGGTGTATCGGCAAAATGGACCTTTAATTCTTCCCGATAGGGACCATCACCCACCAACGCTAACCGGGCATCGGGAATTGCCTGCAAAATGGGTTTAATGCGATCGATTTCTTTCTCCGCCCCCAACCGCCCCACATAGAGCAACAACGGCGCATCGGGATGACCCTGACTCAGGCGATCGCGCATTTCCCGACTGGCTAATTCCGGTCGAAATAGCTCCGTATCCACCCCCCGCTGCCAGAGATCCAAGCGTTCAATCCCATGCGATCGTAACTCCTCGATCATGGCATTCGAGGTACACAAATTTAGCTCCGCTTGGTTATGGCAAGCCCGCAGCAACTCCCACAGCACCCCCTCCAGCATCCCCCAACCGTAGTGCTGCAAATACTTGGGCAGATGGGTATGGTAGGACGCCAGTAAGGGCAATTTCAATGCCTTTGCGTAGTACACACCGCCCAACCCCAAAATCGCCGGATTCACCACATGGACAATATCCGGTTGAAACGTTTCTAGGGCTTGGCCCAAGGAAGGGCGAGGAAACGCCATTTTTAGCTCTGGATACCAGGGTAACGGCATTCCCGGTACGCCGTAGATCTTGGCTCCCTTGTATTCCGTCAACCCGCCTTCCGGGCAGAAAACCAGCACTTCATTACCGAGGCGTTGGAGGTGATCCACCGTGTGTTTGAGACGGGTGACAATGCCATCAATTTTGGGGAGGAAGGTTTCGGTAAAAAGGGCAATGCGCATACTCAATGAGGAATTCAACAAATGACGAGGAAATTGCGGACTGTAGGGGCGGGTTGCGCCCAAATCTTGGCTCAGAAACGGCTTTCTAAATAAACCCGCCCAGTTGACTATCCTTTATGCAGCAACACCTAGGTCACCCTCTCTAAACCTGGAGGGCAGGTTCACAGAAATAGTCATTTTCCCGCAAATGGGTAGGCACAACCTGCCCCTACACCCCATGCCGACAGCGCTCCAGTCATGACCTAACGCCGCCAGGTAACCTTGGGCAGGATTTCACTCTGGTTGACGCGATCCTTGTATTTGATTGCGAAGTTCAAGAGGGAATCCAGCAGGGCATCCGAGAGGTAGTGGGGATGCAGACCCAAATCAATCAGTTTGGTGTTTTTGGCGTTGAAGTAGTGTTCTTCCTTCTCCACGCGGGGGTTTTCCAGGTGATTGATGTCAATCTTTAACCCTAGGGATTTTCCGGCTTCCTGGACCTTGAGGGCGAGATCCCCCACGCTGAACATTTCGGTGAATTGGTTGAACACGCGGAATTCCCCCGCATCAGCGGGATTGGCGATCGCGATTTCCATGCAACGCACCGTATCGCGAATATCCAGGAACCCACGGGTTTGACCGCCCTTGCCATAAACCGTCAGGGGATGCCCGATCGCGGCTTGGATGCAGAAGCGGTTCAAAGCGGTCCCGAAAACCCCGTCATAGTCGAGGCGGTTAATCAGGCGCTCATCCATACCCGTTTCTTCAGTCAGGACCCCATAGACCACACCCTGGTTGAGATCCGTCGCCCGGAGGCCCCAGATCTTGCAGGCAAAGTGGATATTGTGGGAGTCGTGGACTTTGCTGAGGTGGTAGAAGCTGCCCGGTTGTTTGGGATAGGGGAGGGTGTCCTTGCGACCGTTGTGCTCGATCGTGATGTAGCCCTCTTCGATATCAATATTGGGGGTGCCATATTCGCCCATCGTGCCGAGCTTCACCAGGTGGCAATCGGGAAAATCTTCCTTCATGGCGTAGAGCAAATTGAGAGTCCCCACCACGTTATTGACCTGGGTGAGAACAGCGTGTTCGCGATCGATCATCGAATAGGGGGCCGATCGCTGCTCGCCAAAGTGGACGATCGTATTGGGTTCAAAGGCGCGTAGCGATTTGCTCAGGAAGTCATAGTCGGTAATGTCGCCGACAAAGAGATCGATCGTCTTGCCAGTCAAGGCTTGCCAGCACTGAATCCGTTCTTGGATCGGCAGGATCGGGGTGAGGGTATCGACGCCCAACTGCATATCCCAGTAGCGTCGCACCAGGCTATCCAAGATCCCGACTTCATAGCCCTGATTCGAGAGATACAGCGCCGTGGCCCACCCACAATACCCATCGCCGCCAATGACTAAGACTTTCATCTCGCTACCTGTTGCTTGCCAATACTCGCCCAATCTACCATCCTTGGGGGACAAAATGGCCCACTTTCCTTGGGGCACTTCCGTCAAGGCAATCACGTTTTTGCCAACCCCAATACAAGGATTCACGCATTCATCAGGATCGCTTTTTAACCTGCTAGCGTGAGGACTGGGTGGTCGGGAGGGGTTGTCCGACCCTGGGGGGTGCTTCCCCAGTCCTCTCTAGATCAGGGTCCAGATCGGGGCTGTCAGGGCGCGGCGAGGGGGTTGGGAGTTCGGCCAAGGTGCGCAGAGGTAGACCATTGGTAAGGCGGATGGGATTAGCCAGAATCGCTGTGCCCCGGAGGGAGGTATGCGGGGGAATATCGGATTCGCTAGCGGGCTGGTTCGCGTAGGTCTGCCCATCAAATTGAACCCGTTTATAGCGGGGCGGAGAATCTCCCTCCGAGATAAAAAATACGAGATCTTTCCAGCCCCGTGTTTTCCGATCGAGAACTAGGATCGGTACATGAACAGCGATGAATTGACCCACCTGTTGTAGCCCCTGGAGACTTTGGGTAAAAATTAAAGCCAGACAGCCGTCACGGCCACAGGTTTCCCGCCCAACCACGTAGACGATCGTTTCCAGTCGTCGATCGCCGTTTAGGTCAATGCGGTTGTAGTAATACCGCAGCCGATCGCGGGGCGACCGATCGGGAGTATAGGGTTCGGCTAATGCCTCTAGAATCGCCCGTTCTACCTTGGGGCGAGGCTGGGTTTCTGATGGCAGGTAGTTGACCCGCCCTGGACGAATGCCATTGATCACGGGTAAAGTTTCCAGGGAGGCCGCGATCGCCGCGATCGGCCAAGTAAGGGTAGTGAGGGTGGTTATCCCAATCAGTAACCGTCGCGCAAGATCCTGAATCATGACTTACCTTGCCAGCTAGTCAACCTAATTCTAACCTTTGGGTGTCATACCCCATTGACCTCGCTACCTGCCTCACATTTCCTGGCGCGACTTTAGCGTTTCACCAACTTCTTGGTGACCTTGCGCAGGCGAATCGAAGTCGGGGTGACTTCCAGTAATTCGTCGGGACCGATGTATTCCAAAGCGCGTTCTAGGCTCATGTCTACGGGCGCTTGCAGTTGTACCAGTTCATCCCCCGTGGAGGAGCGGAAGTTGGTTAACTGCTTGGTTTTGCACACGTTCAGGTCGAGATCCTGGGGCCGGTTGTGCTCGCCGACAATCATGCCCTTGTAAACCTTGGTGCCAGGGGTGATGAAAAAGACGCCCCGATCTTCCGCATTTTTCATGGCATAGAAGGTGGCAACGCCCTCTTCAAAGGCAATAATCACACCATTGCGGCGGGTTTCAATATCGCCACTGTAGGGGCGGTAGTCAAGGAAACTGTGGTTCATGATGCCTTCGCCACGGGTCATGCGCATGAATTCACCCCGGAAGCCGATTAGCCCACGGGCGGGAATCACGAATTCCAGTTGGGTGCGGTTATTAATCCCCACGCGCATATCCTGCATTTCGCCGCGCCGCTGACCGAGCCGTTCGATGCAACTGCCCACACCGCTTTCGGGGACATCTAGCACTAAATATTCAAAGGGTTCGCAGGGTTGGCCGTTGACTTCGCGGTAAATAACTTGCGGTTGGGAAACTTGGAATTCGTAGCCTTCCCGCCGCATGGTTTCAATCAGAATCCCCAGGTGTAGTTCACCGCGACCGGAGACGAGGAAGCGATCGGGGGAATCGGTTTCTTCCACCCGCAGGGCGACGTTGGTTTCCAGCTCCCGCATCAGGCGATCGCGCACTTGGCGGGAGGTGACAAAGGTGCCTTCCTGACCGGCAAAGGGGGAGTCGTTGACCGAGAAAGTCATCTGCAAGGTGGGTTCATCGACCTTGATCAGGGGGAGGGCTTGGGGTTCGTTGGGACAGGTGATCGTCTCACCAATGTTAGCGTCGGCAAAACCGGAGACGGCGACGATGTTCCCGGCACTGGCGGTTTCGAGATCAACGCGCTTGAGGCCCTCGAAGCCCATGAGTTTGGTGATTTTGCCTTTGACGATCGCGCCGCTTTCGGTGACAAGTGCGGCCTGTTGGCCGGATGCGATCGTGCCGTTGTGGATGCGACCGATGACGATGCGGCCTAGGTAGTCGGAGTAGTCGAGAGTGGTGACTTGCAGTTGCAGGGGTTTGCTGGGGTCGCCGATTGGGGGTGGGACGTGCTGGACGATCGCGTCGAACAGGGGCCGCATGTCCTGACCGTCACCATCAAGGTCGGTTTTGGCGTAGCCGTCGAGGCCAGAAGCAAAGAGGTAGGGGAAGTCACACTGATCTTCGTCTGCGCCTAACTCAATAAAGAGGTCAAGCACTTTGTCGATCGCGCCGTAGGGGTCGGCTTGGGGGCGATCGATTTTGTTGACGACGACGATCGGGCGCAGTCCTTTTTCGAGGGCTTTTTTGAGCACGAAGCGGGTTTGGGGCATTGGCCCTTCGTTGGCATCGACGATCAGCAGGCAACCATCGACCATGCCGAGGACGCGCTCCACTTCGCCGCCAAAGTCGGCGTGGCCGGGGGTATCGACAATATTGATCAGGGTGTCGCCATAGCGAACGGCGGTGTTTTTGGAAAGGATGGTGATCCCGCGCTCCCGCTCAAGGTCGTTGGAGTCCATGACGCAATCGGGGACGGCCTCACCTTCGCGGAAAATCCCGGATTGTTTGAGGAGTGCATCAACCAGGGTGGTTTTACCGTGGTCAACGTGGGCGATGATGGCGACGTTACGAATGGGCAGGGACATAAGGCTCCAAGTGCGGTGAGCGAGGTGTGCGGGTCAAACGGCTGGGTCGGGACGCAGGTATTTAGAGCGGCGATCGGCCCAGGGATGTAAATAAAGCTTAACAATTCTAACGCAAAACGTAGGTGGGTGGTGACAGCAAAACCGTAGCTATACTGGATACAGCGAGATCGGTACTGTTTTATGACAGCGTGAAACCTGCGACGATCGCCCATCTTCACAAGAGAGGTAGATGCATGACCCCTTTATCAAACGATCGCGCGATCGCCATCCAAACCTTTCCTTTGATCCCTACCCCACAAGGTCAAGTCACGCTACCCCCAGAAATCCTCGATCGCTTACAACCGAACCCAGATAATCCCCTCGTTCTACTTAAAATTGACGATCTCATCCTACTAACCTCAAAGCAAACCCAGGTTACTCAACTTTCTGAGCAATTTACTGCCCAGATGGCCAAGTATGAAATTAGCTTAGAAGAGTTGCTGGACGGATTACAGGAAGAACGTCAAATCCTTTGGCAAGAATCCCATAAACGTCTGAGATTTACCTATGAGATCGATGATTTATCCCCAAAATATGCACGATCGATCAATGATCATGAAATATAATTATATTCAGCTAAAATTTTCACCCAAAAACTAATGACTACTGTTGAACTGTATCCAATTTTACGCAATCTGTCTCGCGCCGAGAAACTCAAAATAATGAAATTCTTAGTTGCTGAGCTTGCGAAAGAAGAGGAACCCTCTTTAGAAGCTGGTGCAACCTACTCCGTTTGGTCACCGCTTAACTCCCATGCGGCTGCCCACCAACTTGCCCAACTCCTAGAATCGAACCAGTCGAAAGATAGTACGTTAGTTGCTGCTCTTAGAGAGCGGGAGGGCGATCGCGCCAGCCTGTTATCATGATCAATATCATCCTAGCCAGCGATCGAGGAGAACTTTATGCAAACCCAAGACCCCATACAACATCCCCCCCCCAGCAAAACAGACCTGCGTCAACAGCTTATCCAAGAGATACAACATCTGCCCGATGACCTTCTCAACGAGGTCTTAGACTTCCTGCTCTTTACTAAAGCAAGACACCTCCAACAACAAGAAGCACAGACTTCGATTCAGGGAAAGCCTTGGTGGGAACAAATTGCAGGCACATTTACCAATGATTCAGCCTATGATGAAGCGATGAAACTAGGACGTGAGTATCGAACTCCCTGAATTAAACCTGCCAAGAACCATCAACCAGAGCAATGTATATTCTTGATACTGATCACCTGAGTATTTTAGAGCGTGGCGGTGTTGGAGCCTATCCCTTACGGACAAGATTAGCCAATATTGATCCTAGCGAAGTTATGACAACCATTATCAGCTATGAAGAGCAAATGCGAGGCTGGCTAAGTTACCTTAATAAGGTTCAGCCTGTTGAAGCTCAGGTCATTGCCTATAAAAAGTTAAAGCAACAATTATTAGGTTACTGTAAAATTCCAGTGCTTGAGTTTAATGAACAAGCTGCTCAAGCCTTTAAAAGACTCCGAATCCAATATCCGAGGCTAGGTTCAATGGATCTAAAGATCGCAGCAATATCAATAATCAATGAAGCAGTATTATTGACTCGAAATACCTCTGATTTTGCAGGTATTACGGAATTATCTATTGAAGATTGGACGTAACAGATTTTTCCGAACTCATGCCAGGAAATATAAAAGCTTGTCTCGCCTTTGTTGCCGACACCTTAAGGGTTTCAAGCTAAAATTTAGATGACAGCATAAAATCCGCCGCGATCGCCCATTCACAAAAAAGAGGTAGATTAATAAAGAAACACGCGCTCCGGGGGGCTGATTTCTCGGAGTTCCAGCGTCGGAATGTGTGGAGTATTCCCCTGGGGATTTTGCGGGAGGCGGTGATTAATGCGCTGGTCCATGCCGACTATTCGCAGCGGGGGGCACCGATTCGGATTGCTTTTTTTGACGATCGCATTGAGATTGAAAACCCTGGTATTCTCCTACCGGGGCTGACGATCGCGGATATGAAGCCGGGGATTTCTAAAATCCGCAATCCGGTGATTGCCCGTGTATTTCGGGAACTGAATTTGATTGAGCAATGGGGCAGTGGCGTGCGGCGGATGTTCAATGAGGCGGCTGCGTTGGGGTTGCTGGAACCGGACATCCTAGAGATCGGGATGCGCCTACGCTTGATTGTCTATCTGGCGGATGCGGTAATGGTTGCCCCATCTGCTGTACAGGCTGAGGCACAAGTCGAGGCACAAGTCGAGGCACAAGTTGAGGAAACAGAGGCACAAGTCGATCACGATATTCTTTCCCTGTGTGCGATTCGGCCCCGTTCTTCGAGTGAGATTGCAGCAGCTTTGGGGCATAAGCGTTTGAGTGGGAATGTGCGCCAAGCGCTCCCGCGTCTCAAACGGGCGGGGTTGCTGGAGTATACCATTCCGGAGAAACCCCATAGTCGCTTGCAAAAGTATCGGCTGACGGCGAGGGGTAAAGCGCTACTGAAATGAGAATATGGCGATCGCGGGTGGCGAGATGGATAGAGCAATCCTTGCGAGCAAAATTGTGTTGGGGTCTGTATGCTAAATTGCCTTGCCTAAAATCAAGAAATTCTAAGTAGGCAGGCTAGCTGCTGATCGCCCTCAAAACTTGCCTCAGTGATCAATAGGATTTCTGCGATCGCTAACCCAACTGGGACGCTGCGACTAATCTCAAACACTCCTGGCATTTCTAATCCTGCCTGTACGCGCTCGTAGGCATATCGCGTGATAGTTTCTACATCATGTGTTAAGAGGATTCGACGCTGTTGTGCGGCCCACTCCAGAATGATGCGATCGTCAGTTTCAGACAGACCGACATCTTGAACTCTGACAATATCTATCTCAGGTTTTCGTCGCAGTATCCCCCGAACAATTTGGTTGTTAAAGTTCTCGTCCGCTAGAAGGCGTAGCATTTTAACGCTGCCTTTGAGGGTCAAGCCTCGCCATTAGTCGATCGCGGATACCAATGGGGTTGAAACGACGCTCGTTCTCTTGACGAATTTGGGCAGCCCGTTCTTGTCGAATTTTTAGATAAGCATCCACTTCGGTTTTGTGTCGCAGGTAGTAGGCGATCGTGATCATGTCAAACCCAGGGTGTGCTTTAATGCCAAGTCGATATCTGGCGTTGGTAGTGAACCGATGACGCGATATATGGCAGCGAGTGTAATGGTTACTAGATTATCAGTCATGACCACTGAATCAGTAAGTAAACCGGATTGCTGGCCTTCTGGGGAATCTAGCAAAACAGTCACACGGCTAGGATGCCCTGCTCGGAACATTTGGCTAGTCACCATTGCAACAATAACTTGGGACAACCCTGTGTGTAAGTTATCCGCTTGAACAATTAAGACAGGACGGGTTTTAGCAGACACTAGATCAGAGTTTGGGAAGAGGACGAGAGCAATATCACCTCGTTTGATTGGCTGCGTTGGCTGCGTCGTAGTCATCATAGATATCCATCTCAGGGCTATTCCAATCGTCAGCGAAGGGAGCTAGCCTTTCTCGTAGGATGGCAGCCTGTTCGCGATCGATCCCTTGAGCGGCTAAATCAACATCAGTTGGCTGGATGAATGTAACAATTACTCGCGTCCCATCAGCTAAATCTTGTGGCTTTTCAATGAGTTCGATCTGACCATTACGGTATACACCCTCAACACTGGTTAGCATGGCTGACCTCCTAACAACTCAACAATATCAATCTCAGGTTTTCGTCGCAGAATCCCCCGAACAATTTGGTTGTTAAAGTTCTCGTCCGCTAGCAGGCGTAGCATTTTAACGCTGCCTTTGAGGGTCAAGCCTCGCCATTAGTCGATCGCGGATACCAATGGGGTTGAAACGACGCTCGTTCTCTTGACGAATTTGGGCAGCCCGTTCTTGTCGAATTTTTAGATAAGCATCCACTTCGGTTTTGTGTCGCAGGTAGTAAGCAATTACTGAGTACACATCGGCAAGGTGCAGTGATGGATATTGCTCGACGATCGCTTCGGCTGTCGTACCCTCCAGAAAGGCAGCAATGACCGTATCCAATGTGACGCGAGTGTTCCCGACCAGAACTACGCCATCTGCGTTCGGTTTAAGAGGAGTCGGCTCAGTTACAATCGCGAGTGTCATCAGCCCCACCCAGTTCACTAGTTTGATCGTAGCAGAGCGTGATGGGATGCAGGGGCAGGGTTATCGGATACAGTCAATTTGGATATTCAAAATTTCCAGTTGCTCATTGATCCAAACTATTGTCATCACTCCATTAAATTCAATCGCTAGATTCAATCGATCGCTCTCCTTCTGTTTTAGCAATTCAAATCAAACCATCGAAAAATCAATACCTTCATAAAGTTCTGCAATTTGAATTTGGCACTCAAAGGCACTCAAAGAAAGAATGGCAGTTGGGTCATCGTATTCTGAGAATAGCCACTGATGGGCAGCAGTTTTAATATGATGCTCAATGTGGACACGATATTGATCAATTAAGAGATACTCCTGAAAACTGGGAATGGTGCGGTAGGCAAAAAATTTGTCACCACGGTCATAGCTTTGGGTAGACTTAGACAGAACCTCAGCAATAAAGCAGGGGTTCACGACCGTATCTTTACGTCCAGTTTGGAGTTCAATTGGTTTGGTTAGAACCATCACATCGGGATAGGTATAGAGATTGGCACTTGGAATCCAAAGCCGTTGATCCACATAAAACGTGCGATACTCTTTTCCTCTAAGACTGGACTTCAACAGGATGTATAGGTTGCCAGCAATATCATTATGATTGGGTGTCCCGCCTGTCATGGGGATAATTTCTCCATTGCAATATTCATTGCGGGTGTCTGAGTTCACCTCAAGCTCAAGGTATTCTTCGGGTGTATAGATTTTTTTGGCTTCAGCTTGCATGATCATGTTAATTCTACTTCCAAGGCTTCTAGCTGGTTTTTAATCTAATCTGTTGTCGTTGCTTCATCTGTCTGTATTGCCTGTTCTACTCCTGTTTTAGCAATTTCTAGCAGTTGCCAAATTAATCTAGTAAACTAATCAACTCATCTTTGGTAAGTTCCGCATCTCAAAGAATTTTTAGGAGTAGCCCCTTACCAATTGTTTTACCAGCATGAACCGGGATCATAACCACTCGATTATCTTCATGTATTAAGCGAACATGGCTACCCTTCTGCCTCACAACATCAAAACCGACTTTTTGAAGTGCTGTAATCAGTTCTGCGCCGGTTATATTGGGCAGTTTTGCCATCAGACTAGCACTCTCTGAATCCCAACAAATTCAGTGGTTGGTTCTTCTTCTATCTCTTCAAGACATAATTCAATTGCCTCACGGATGTTCTGCATCAGTTCATCAATGGTTTCCCCCTGGCTGTAGCAGGCTTTTAGTTGCGGAACTTCGCCTACATAGATGCCATCTTCATCGCGTTCAATTACGACATAAAATTCTTTGTTTTGCATTGTTATGTCCTTTCTGGTGTTAATTTGATATTCAAAATTTCCAATTGATTATTGTGTTTAACTATCACCATCGATCCATTTAAATTCAATGACTAGATTCAATCACTCGTTCTTGTCCTATTTTAGCACTTCAAATCAAACTATCGAAATTAATACTTAGTGAGGACTTAAATTGAGATCTAGGGTGCTACTGGCCGATATTAATACTTAGTGAGGACTTAAATTGAGATCTAGGGTGCTACTGGCCGATCGCCCTTCAAAGCGGTTTCAACGGCCCGTTGTTGATCGCGGCGGGTAATCCAGCGGTGGTAGGTTTGGGTATGAATGCGAACGGAATGGCCCATCATCCGGGCAGCGACACTATCGGGAATACCAAAATGAATGGTGCGGATGGCCCAGGCATGGCGCAGGCTGTAGGGCGAGAAGGGAATCCCATAGCGGCGAAATTGGGCACTCACCCGCTGACCGATACGCCGGAGCGTCGTTTGGTTTAAATCCGTTGAGATGGCGGGTAGTTGAATTTGACGTAACTGGAACTGTTCGACCCATTCGGGATAAAACGGCCAAACTTCATGGTGCCCGGTTTTCGTCGTATCCAAGACTTGAATCACTGCCGCAGCATTCCCTTTACTGAGGGCCGTATAGTCCGAGAAAAACACCTCATGGTTACGCAATCCATAGGTGGCCATCACCCCATAGACAAATCGCCAGGTAGGATTGGGAATTTGGGCAAACGTGCTAACAATTTGCTCGTCCGTAGGAAGGTCACGAAATTGGGTTTTCTGGGGACCATAACTGCCCCACAGATCCTTCAAATCAAACGGTAATTCCACCTGCAAAAAACTGGCAAAGGCCGCCATCGTCGTACAACACATTTGGCGACTGCGGGAATGGGCACGGGTAGACATCACCGTCAGATGAATCCACTCCGGTAAACTCAGGTTGGGTTTGCTGGCCGCGATCGCCACTAACTTGCGCAGATAGGGGGCATAGGCCGCTTCCCACGTCGTTTGGGCCGCTGCTGGGTGACTATCCCGCTGACTCCGAAACGCCACCTCAAAGGCATCCACCTGTTCCGGTAGCGTTGCTTGGTAGAGACAGAACCCACCCGTAACCGTGTATTGATGCCAGTCAAAAGTGTTTTGAATAAGTTGGGCGGCGACCACCTTTGCCGTTTGTTCAATTTGCTTGAGGCCACTGGCTGTAGCGGGCAGCCCCAAGCTCAGACGTTGTTGGTGCGGACGTTGACGAGAACTGCCGGGACGGGGGGGCAACGTACCCCGCAGGTTTAACTTCTGGCCCCGACGTTCAATCTGAAATCCCAGGCAAGCTGCTTTGAGCCGCTGATTCACCTGGGCAATGCGATCGTCCAAGGGGTGAGTATCCGCAGACGGCGCGTTAGACATTTTCTCCCGGTTCAATAATGCGCTGGAACAGGTAACCCGTCCCCCGTGCCGTCAGGATCAGTTCCGGATTGCTGGGGTCTTCTTCCAACTTGGCCCGCAGGCGAGAAATATGCACATCCACCACCCGCGTATCCACATGGCGTTCTGGCGTATAGCCCCATACCTCCTGGAGGATTTCCGATCGCGAAAAGGCTTCCCCCGATCGGCTCACCAGCAACTCCAACAGACTGAACTCCATCCCCGTTAGCCGAATGCGCTCGTCCCCCTTATAGACCTGACGCTTATTGGTATCGATGCGCAAATTACCGACATGGATTACGCCGGAACTGGGAATGCCCGACGTGCCGGTTTTTTCCACCCGCCGCAGCACCGAGCGAATCCGAGCCTCTAGCTCCTTAGGTGAAAAGGGCTTGACCACATAATCATCGGCCCCTAGCTCCAACCCCGTAATGCGATCGGCCACATCCCCCAGGGCCGTTAGCATAATGATCGGTACATCGGATTCCTTGCGCAATTCCTGGCAGACCCCATAGCCATCCAGCTTCGGCATCATCACATCCAGCACGACCAGATCCGGACCCGCGTTGCGAAAGGTATCCAGAGCCTCTTCGCCATCGGCGGCGGTGATGACATCATAGCCAATCATCGAGAGGCGCGTTTCCAAAATGCGACGAATACTGGCCTCATCATCGACAACGAGAATTTTCTCCTTATGGCTTTCCAATTTCCCTAGACTCCTTTCTTCCTAAGCAAAATCGATGTCTTCCCGTGTGGTTGGCGCTGATCCCGGTGGGGATCGTCTTTATTCAACCGGGCCGTGCCCAACCCAGTATCCTATTGTAAAGGTAGATTATGGCTGAAAATCCCATGACTTGGACTTTTCAAGCTTTTCTAAAGATTTATTGCTTTTGGCAAAATATCCACAGAATCGTCTCCGTTGAATGCCCTCCCTTAGCGCAGGCTTGGCAACATGGCTAAACCCCGAATCCAGTACGTTTGCATTAAATGCGGTGCCGAATTCCGGCAGCACTTTGGTCGTTGCCCAGATTGCCAAGAGTGGAATTCTCTTCAGGAACAGGTTATTGATAGCGCTTCGCCGTCAGGGTCGGCCCTCGCTTTAGTCTCCAGCCAACCTAAAAGACGCACGGCACAGGCCCAGGCGATCGCGGCGGTTCCCCTCGATCAGATCAGTGAATATCCCCAGAGTCGCGTCTCATCTGGGTACACGGAACTCGATCGCGTCCTGGGGGGTGGCATCGTCCCTGGTTCTTTGATCCTGCTGGGGGGAGATCCTGGCATTGGCAAATCCACCCTATTGCTCCAAGTGGCAGGTACCCTGGCGCGACAATTTCCCATCCTCTACGTGTGTGCCGAAGAATCCGGTCAACAGGTCAAACTCCGCTGGCAACGCCTCGCCATCAGCCATCCCACAACCGCGATCGCCCAACCCGCCGACATCGGTAGGGACGGGTCGCCCTTAACGCTCGACACAACGCCTCCCATCCCATTGGACCCGCCCACGACACCCCGTAATCGCCGACCAAAATCCCGATCGACCCCCGCCCCCGATCTTCCCGCCCAACTCTATGTCTTGCCCGAAATCAGCCTCGAAATGATCCTGGTGGAACTCGAATCCCTGAAGCCGAAAGTGGCGATTATTGACAGTATCCAGGCTCTCTATTTTGCGGCCCTCAACTCGGCCCCCGGTTCCGTCGCCCAAGTGCGGGAATGTACCTCAGCCCTGATGCAACTGGCCAAACGCGATCACATTGCCCTGTTTATCGTCGGTCACGTCACCAAGGAAGGGGCGATCGCGGGTCCCAAGGTTTTGGAGCACCTCGTTGATACCGTGCTGTATTTCGAGGGCGATCGCTTTGCCAGCCATCGGCTCCTGCGATCGGTGAAAAACCGATTTGGCGCGACCCAGGAGTTGGGGGTTTTTGAAATGGTCGATCGCGGTCTCGAAGAAGTGGCCAACCCGTCGGAACTCTTTCTCGGCAGCCGCGAAGAACTCACCTCTGGCACCGCCACGATCGTCGCCTGCGAAGGTACCCGACCTCTGGTCGTCGAACTCCAAGCCCTGGTCAGTCCCACCAGCTACAGTTCTCCTCGGCGATCGACAACGGGGATTGAATTCAATCGTCTGCTCCAAATTCTTGCCGTATTAGAGAAGCGGGTAGGGATTCCCCTGTCGAAGCTGGATGCTTACGTGGCTGCGTCCGGGGGGCTGAATGTGGCGGAACCGGCAGCGGATTTAGGGGTTGCGATCGCCGTGGCGGCCAGTTTTCGCGATCGCATTGTGGACCCGGATACAGTGATCATTGGGGAAGTCGGCTTGGGGGGGCAGGTCCGGCCCGTTTCCCAATTGGAGATGCGTCTCAAGGAAGCCGCAAAATTAGGCTTTAAGCGGGCGATCGTGCCCAAGGGGCAAATCCCCACGGGTCTAGCAATGGAGATTATGCCCGTGAGTCGGGTACTGGATGCGATCGCCACCGCCTTTATGCCCTCCCAGAATCGTCCAGAAACCTGATTGGCAATGTTCGTAGTGACGACTTTGGTTGGCAGGGGCTAAAGCCCCAACTACAAACAGCAACGTTCGGACTGTCTGCCCCCCATGCTCCGGGACTGCCTACCCACGACATCGCCTGCCCCGCGATCGCAGTCAATCAGAAACCTGATTGGCAATGTTCGTAGTGACGACTTTAGTTGGCAGGGGCTAAAGCCCCAACTACAAACAGCAACGTTCGGACTGTCTGCCCC
>JBBILC010000025.1:0-4948 GCA_037445115.1 Coleofasciculaceae cyanobacterium bin_20 | reverse complement strand
CCATGCTCCGGGACTGCCTACCCACGACATCGCCTGCCCCACGATCGCAATTAATAATTTTCGTAACAGACAATACAATTCTAGTGCTAGAATTATGATGTTCAGTGCCGTGGCTGCATGGCCCTATTAGATAAGTGTTTTGTCCTATGGCTCACGCTTTTTACGCATCAACCACACCTAATATCGAAATCACGCAAAAACATCTGGATAACATTGCGGCATCCCTGACCCACCGGCTGGAAGTGGCCCGTGCTAACCAGAATTTTGGTTTAGTGGCCCAGTTGGAACAAGAGCGGCAGGAACTACAGCGCCAATACCGGCTACCGACGCTGGTGCGTACCCCCCATCCCTCCCTGTTAGCGATCGGGCAACGCCTTTGGTCGGATCTGAAAACCGCGATCGTCCAGAGTACCCAATTGTCCGTCGATCGTTGGGTGACCGATGCAGGTGAAGTGTGGTGGCAAGCCCACGATCCCCAAACGGGCAAGGCGCTCTATACGGACTCTGAAGCGGAAGTGGTGCAGTGGATCGAAGATAATGGCCTGGGACGTTAACATGGGTAGGTTAGCGTAGCATTAAAGGCTAATTATGCTGACAACGCAGTCCGAAAAAGTAGAGTCCGAGACTAGGGTCCGAAACAGTCCGAAAGTCATCAATTCCAATAGAAAAGGTGGGGCGCTGAGCACTCCACCTTTTTCACTTGATGAGGCTAATTGATTAGCCTCACACATTCTTAGAAATTCATCTCAGCCGCTTGGACCTTCTCAATTTGCTTCTTCTTCAGCACCAGGAAGATCTGGGTGAGAATGATACCGGCGATGAAGACCATTAACCCCTGAATCCGAGCAGCACTCTGGAGCACGATTTCCGTATCATGCTGACCGAAGCCTCCCACATTCGGGTTATTCGTCAGGGCTTCACCCGCTGTGACCGTTTGGCCCACGGAAACAATCAATTCGGGACCGGCTGGAATCGCTTCCACCACTGCATCCCCGGCATCGGGCTGGATCGTCACCTGGTAGCCGCCGCCATCCAGCGGCTGCACTTCCGTCACTGTCCCGGCTGCCGTCGCCGTAAAGACATTGTTGTTAGTCTTTTCGCCAGTAGGATACAACTGACCACGGCCCCGGTTACCGCCAACGTGGATCGAGTACTTGCCAAAGTGAATGGACTTGTCCGTGCTGGGATCGGGCGAGAGGACTGGGAACACAATTTCCTGGTACTCATCCCCAGGAATTGGCCCTACCAGAACAATATTGTCTTGCTCTTCGCTGTAGGGCTGGAAGTAGAGGTTGCCCACTTCCTCCTGAAGCTCCTCCGGAATGCGATCGGGTGGGGCAATCTTGAACCCTTCCGGTAGCATCAACACCGCCCCAACATTTAGAGGTCCTGTACTGCCGTCACCGTAGACCTGACGGGCATCCTTGTCGTAGGGGACCTTAACCACAGCCTTAAACACCGTATCCGGCAGGACTGAGTGGGGGACCTCAATCTCGGTAGGCTTGCTGGCGAGGTGGCAGTTGGCGCAGACGATCCGCCCGGTGGCTTCACGGGGACTGCTATACCCCTGCTGGGCATAGAAGGGATAGGCGGCAGCCGTTTGGGGCTGGAACACATCCGCCAGGGTCCAAAGGGATAGGGTCGCGATCGCGATCAACAGCCCGCGCAACCAGATCTGGCGGCAACCTTGGACAGTCATCAATAAGAAATTAGGGTTCCTCATTAGCTTTGCAAACGCTTGTCGTGAAGAGTGTTATGAAGAAATCTGAAGAGAATGCTGTATCTGCCGAGCGCATCAGCCCCGTAGCCGTGGGACTAGCTCCACCAGGGCTGTTCACCCGTGCGGAAGTCGGTTTCCTTCCAAGGCGTGATCGAAATACGATCGTCCACGACCTCGGTGTGGACTAGGGCTAAGGAGAGCGGCGCTGGCCCCCGAACGACCTTCCCCTCGCTGTTGTACTGGGAGCCGTGGCAGGGGCAGATAAACTTGTTCTGGCTAGCATTCCAGGGCACAACACAACCCAGGTGGGTACAAATCGCGTTCAAACCATAGGAGGCTAGTGACTTGTCTTCAGTAATCACCATATAGGTCGGATCGCCCTTGAGACCCTGCACCAGGGTGCGATCGCCTGCTTTGTGGGCAGCGACAAATTGACTAACGACGACATCATTACCCACTTCATCCTTGGCAATCACCCCACCACCCGTACCACCAGCAGCAGGGGGGATAAAGAATTTAACCACGGGATACAGGGCACCCAATGCGACCCCAGTAGCGGTCCCAAAGGTCAGAAGGTTCATGAATTGGCGACGCCCCATATTGGGCACATCTGGCGTTCCAGCAAGTTGAGTCATGAGCAAGCTCTCGGAAACTAGACAGGTGTATTTGGTATGGATCAGGGCAGGACTCCGCAAAAGATTGCGTTGCACCGCTTTTGAGACAGAACTTTACAGTTTTCTCATCGTATTATCACATCTAGGGGAAACCCTAAACTTGTGTCCCCCCGATGATTGTGTAACAAAATGTAAATACTCTGCTGGGGGGATGGTCGGGGGGCTAGTCCACGGTGCAAGACAGAGGGTAGAGGGCAGAGGATAGAGGACGGAGGCTGCTGGAGGTACAGTTGGGAGTTTGGTGCCCGGTACTGCGGTTGGGTATTTGCTGGAGGGGGAAGGTGCATCCCATGACTGGAGAAAATTTACGCCAGTTGTTATTGCAGAAGTGGGGGTATTCCTACGACATTCGACTGCGGCGGACCCAGGGGAAGATTTTTGTGCTGGTGATGTGGCGCTACCTGGAGCAGGCGTCGTTCCCCCTCAGTGAGGCGGACTATTTAGCCCACTTGAACGCGATCGCCAGTTATCTGCAAGCCTGGGGCAGTGTGGCGCAGGTGGTGACCTATATCCAGCAAACCCGTGAAAAACCGCGCCTGGGTAAGGCAGTGAGTATTCCCCTGGATTTGGGCGATCGGGCTTCTGAGTGGATTATTGAAGAGTGATGGGCGATCGCCCCTACCAGCCGTTGCCAATCAAGATAAAAGGGGACCAGAAGTAGGGATTGCCGTCTTGGTAGTTGCTGCGGATGAGGTCGAGTTGGGCGGATTGGATGGCTGCGGCGCGGGTTTGGCCTTGTTTGAGGTGTTGATAGAAGGCTTGCATGAGTTGACTGGTGCCTTCGTCGCTGACGGCCCAGAGGGTGGCGATGACGGCTTTGGCTCCGGCGCGTTGGACTTGGTAGCCGAGGCCGAGGACTTCTTCACCGTTTCCGGCTATTCCCCCTTTGGCGGTTTCACAGGCGCTCATGACGACTAAATCAATGTTTTGTAGGGGCCATTCTTTGAGTTGGGGTAGGAGGACACGATCGCCATTACCAAAGAGGATAAAGGACGCCTCTGGTCGGCCTGTGCTGAAGCTGGCATGGGTTGCCAGGTGGACGATGTTGCTGTTGGGTATTTGGGGGAGGGTGGCGTTGGGGTTGAAGGCGCGATCGAGGAGTTTAGTGGTGTTCGCAAAGGTGTGGGCAATCCTTTCAACTTCAATGCCCGCGAAGGGTAATCCTGTCCAGCCGTCGTAGTTACCGTTGACAAAGGCTCCGGCCAAAATCTGGGGTTGGTGAGGCTGACGGCGGTGATGTTGTTAACTTGATAGGTTTCGATGAGCCATTTTTGACCGTCGTAAAGAGCCGCTAAGGGGATGTAGCGTAGTTGGCCGTCGGGGGCGTAAATGATGGTTTGGATTTGGGACTGTTTGAGGTCGGATTCGAGGGGGTTGATGAGCCAGTTATAGAGTTGTTGGCCTAGGGTTTGAGCGTCGCTTAACCGTTGCTCAATGATTGCGAGTCGAAAGTCCACAATGGCCCGATTTAATTCTTCTCGTTTGACGTTGACGGTATAGCGGGTGGGGGGAAGGCCGGGACGGGTGAGGACGAGTTCGAGGCGATCGTCTAAAACCAATGGATACAGGAGCACGGCGTTGGGGATTTTTTGCAGGGTTTCCTGGAGGTCTTGGGCCGTGACCAGGTTCAGGCTTTGGCTGGCGGCGGCGCGGTGGAGTTGGGCGGTGAGGGCGGCGACTTCGGGGGAGTCGAGGAAGGCGGTGAGTTGGGCGAAGGCGGTGGTTTCTTGTTGGCTGAGTTGGGTGATGCGTTGCTGTTGGGCGGGGGTGCGATCGGCTTCGGGGATGCGGCGCAGGGGGGTGAGTTCGGCGCTGATGGTGAGGATGGGTTGTTGCAGGGCGGTGTAGCGATCGATGATTTGTTGTTCGCTGGGGAGGAGTTCGATGCCTTGTTCGGTTTGGGCGTTGCCGCGCACGTCTTGGAGGTAGTCTTCGAGTTCCTGGACTTTGAGGAGGTCGAGGACGCGCTGGGCTTCGAGAACGCGATCTTGTTTGAGGAGGAGATCGGCGAGGGCGCGATAGGTGTCGGCAACGGTTTCGGTTTCGGTATAGGACTGTTGTAGTTCTCTGGGGAGAGAGCGAAGATCTTGGCGGATTGATTCGTAGATGTTGACAGCTTGTTTGTAGAAGATAATAGCAGTATCGGGTTCTTTGTCTTTGAGAAAGGCAGCAATGTTACCGAGTGAGATTGCTGCATCTGCCAATTCACCAGTCTCTTGAAAAATAACTAAAGATTGCTGATACAGATCAAGAACTTTATCATTCTCTCCTAGGTTTTCATAGACTATCCCAAGATTACAGAGTAAGCTTCCTTCAAGTCCTCGCATTTCAATACTCTGCGTAATCATTAAAGCTGTCCGATAGAGTTCGACAGCCTTACTATACTGGCCTAATTCATCGTGAGCGATTCCCAAACTAGCGAGCGATAATATTTCAAGTTCTTGATCGCCAATTTCTCTCGCAATGGCTAAAGATTGACGATAGAATTCAATAGCTTTACTATCAGAAGTGTTGAATGATAGGAAATGTGTTAAAAAATAGCCTCTAATCGTGT